>JAPYQV010000033.1:0-9701 GCA_029937205.1 Alphaproteobacteria bacterium | reverse complement strand
CAGGGCGTTAAGCTGTGCGAGATCGCCGAGGCCAAGAAACTCGTCGTGTTTCATCATGATCCGGGGCATGACGATCAGTTCATGGATCAAATCGCTCGCGAAGTCGCCGAGGTTCGCCCGGGGACCGTCGTGGCGCGTGAGGGTCTGGTATTACGCCCTTGATAACAATAACAAGAGAGCCCAGATCATGAATCTGCGCCTGAAGGTGATGGGCTTGGCGACCGTATTGGGTTTGGCGCGCAAAGGGTTCTTCATTCCCTACCGATATGCCCACGCCCTACCGCGCCCCAGCGCGCGCGCGCCCTACCCTCTGTTGGACGATATGTTGCACACCCATGAAGGTGATTTTCGCACCCTGCTCGATGGCATGGACAGCTTCATCGGCGACCTCAAAAAAATTGGCCGCGATACGCCGCCCGAGCCGCGCTGGGACCAGGACTGGTTTCCCCGCCTCGACGCGGCGGCGGCTTATACATTGGTACGTGCCGGGCGGCCCAAACATATCGTCGAAGTCGGCTCCGGCCATTCCACCCGATTTCTCGCGCGCGCCATGCGCGACGGTGGAATCGATGGCCGTATCACTGCCATTGACCCCCGGCCCCGTTCCAGCCTGCATGGCATTCCCGATCTCGAACTGTTGCGCGCACCGGTGCAGGAGATCGACCTGCAAGTATTCGAAGACCTCAAACTAGGCGACATGCTGTTTATCGATTCGAGCCATGTCCTAATGCCCGGCTCGGATGTGGATTTGTTGATCAATCGCGCCTTGCCCGGCCTGCCATCCGGCGTGCTGGTGCATTTTCACGATATCTTCCTGCCCGACGATTATCCCCATCACTGGGCGTGGCGGGGCTACAACGAGCAGCTTGCCGTGGCGGCGCTGCTGACATCGAAATCCTATGCGCCGGTGTTCGCCAGCCATTTCGTCGTCTCGCGCATGCGCGAAGTGCTGAGCCGCTCCGCCGTCTCACGCATCCTGCGCCCGACGGGTGCGATCGAATCGTCTCTTTGGTTGTGTAAGATTTAGAATAAATCCCGAACCGGTGGAATCACCTGCGACATTGTTGTCGGTTTGTGATTTGCTTCAAAACCAAAGAACTAGAGCATCTCGCGTGCGCGCATGCGAGATGCTCTAGCGCCGCAAATATTCTTCCGGCAACTCGAACAGGTGATCGCGCTCGGCCACCTGGAGATGGCATTCACCGCAAAACGCGACCGCCCGGTTGCCCGGCCCGCCGGTCATGCCGAACAGCTTGCCGTTGGGCATGATCATGGTGTAGCGCCAATCGCCGAAATCGGGCGCGAAGCCGGGCGCCATTTTTTCCATGACGAAAAGCGGGTCGCGCGAGATGCCGCCCGATTCCACCGCCGAGATTGAATTCTTGATCACGATGCTGCCCACGGCCATGGGCTGCTGGTCGGTTGCGATGAAGAATTTATCGGCGTCCCGGTTGATGTAGACGTTCACAAAGCGTGCACCGTGCTGGTCTGAAATATAAGGCGAAGAGTTGAAGCGCGACCAGGCGCGATAATCCATATTGTCCAAGCCTGATTTGGCGTAGCCGGTGATCATGCGGTCGAGGAGGGCGTCGTATATTTTCTCCGCTTCTTCCGGCGCCAGGTCACGCGGATCGTTGATACGGATATGGCCGCCCTCCGGCCACCGTTCGAGAATGCTTTCATTTGCCCACGCCTGGAGTGGCCAGATCATAAGGGCTAGTGCGACAATCAGGAGACTGTGAGTTCTTATCATGACGCCAATCCGCAAAGGTAATCACCGGTTCTGATGATATATGCGGTTGCAACAGGCGCGGCGCCAATAAACAGCGCTCAATAATGTGTGAAGCGGCGTGCGTGGGAGATTTTATTTATACGGGTCGGCGGCGTCGCGCAGACCGTCGCCGAAGAAATTAAAAGCGAGGACGACCAGGATAACCGGCACCACCGGCAGCATAAGCCAGGGATAGAGCGCCACGGCGTTGATATTCTGCGCTTCGTTGAGCAGCACGCCCCAACTGGTAATCGGCGGGCGCAAGCCGAGGCCGAGGAAGGAAAGCGCGGTTTCGCCGAGAATCATGGAGGGGATGGAGAGCGTCGCCGAGGCGATCAAATGGCTCATGAAGCTCGGAATGAGATGGCGGCCGATGACGCGCCGCGGCCGTGCGCCGAGCAGCATGGCGGCGGTGGCGAAATCTTCTTCGCGCAGCGCCAGGAGTTTCGAGCGTACGCCGCGGGCGAGACCGGTCCAATCAATGAGGCCCAAGATTATGGTGATGCCGAAATAAACCACAATCGGCGACCAAGTCACCGGCAGGGCGGCGGACAGCGCCATCCACAAGGGAAGCTCCGGAAACGAACGGATAATCTCGATAAAGCGCTGGATGATGGTGTCGATCCAACCGCCGTAATAGCCTGAAATGCCGCCCAGAATAAGACCCAAGAGGAAGCTGATGCTGATGCCGATCAGGCCGACGGTGAGCGAAATGCGCGAGCCCGCGATGACGCGCGAAAACATATCGCGCCCCAGCCGGTCGGTGCCGAACAGGAACAGCGTGCCGTCTTCGGCCGGGCAGACGAAATGGAAGCGCCCCGGTATCATGCCCCAGAATTCATACTCGTCGCCCAGACAAAACCAGCGGATGGTGTGGATTTCTGAGGTGTCACGCTCATAGACGCGCTGCAAATTCTCCATGTCGAGGTGATATTTGAAGCCGTAGACAAAGGGCGCGCGCAGGCTGCCCTCGTGGAATAGTTGGACGGCTTGCGGCGGCGCGTAGATATGGTCGACATCGCGGCTGTGCAAATTGTAGGGCGCGACGAACTCGGCGATGATGATGACACCGTAAAGCACCAGAAGAAAAATGCCGGCAATGATGGCAATGCGGTGGCGCTTCAGCTTCCACCACATCATTTGCCATTGCGAGGCCATGTAGAAGCGTTCCTGCTCAGGCGTGAGCGCGGCGGTCGAATAGGGATCGAAGGGCGCGTCGCTGACGTAATGCTTGAGCGGCTCGGAGGACTCAGGCCCCGGCCCGCTGCCGCTACCGCCGCCGCCCGCCTGGTTTTGATCGCTCATCGTGTGACGCCTCCGGAGAGACGGATGCGCGGGTCAAGCACGGCGAGCAGAATATCGGAGACGAAGACGCCAATCACGGTGAGGAAGGCCATGAACATCAGGAACGAGCCGGCGAGATACATGTCCTGGGTGCGGAGCGCATCGAGCAGCATTGGTCCGGTGGTCGGCAGCGACAGCACCACTGAGACGATAGCGGCGCCGGAGATCACCTGCGGCAGAATATTGCCGATGTCGGAGATAAACGGATTAAGCGCCATGCGCAGCGGATATTTGATCAGCAGTTTCCCCGGCGGCAGGCCCTTGGCCCGGCCGGTGACGACATACTGTTTCTGTAGTTCATCGAGCAGATTGGCGCGCAATCGCCGGATCATGCCGGCTGTGTTCGAGGTGCCGATCACCAACACCGGCACCCAGAGGTGCTCCAGGACCGAGAGCAGTTTGCCGCCGCTCCACGGTTTGCCCAAATACTCAGGATCCATTAAGCCGCCGATCGACGTGCCGAACGCCACATTGGCGACATAGAGCAAAACCAGGGCGAGCAGAAAATTGGGCGTCGCCAGGCCGAGAAAGCCGAGGAAGGTCAGGCCGTGGTCGCCGATGCTGTATTGGTGGGTGGCCGAATAGACACCGATCGGAAACGACACGATCCAGGTGAAGATGATGGTCGTGAACGAGACGATGAAGGTCAGCAGCAGACGGTCGCCGACGACTTCGTCGACGGGCAGATTATATTCGAAAGAATAACCCATATCGCCTTGCAGCAGGCCGAGCAGCCAAATGCCATATTGCTCGACCATCGGCTTGTCGAGGCCATATTGCTGGCGCAGGAACTCAATCTTTTCGATGTTGGAACCTTCGCCCTGAGCCTGTAACTCGGCAATATAGGTGGTCAGGTAATCGCCCGGCGGCAACTGAATGATGATGAAGGTCAAACCGCTGATCGCCAGCATGGTCGGGATCATGATGAGAATGCGGCGGACGATGAATGTCAGTATGGCCGCACCTCTATTTTCCCTATGCTAGGACACACAGTCATTCGTCCTTGAACCCGATGCGCGCCGCTTCGTCAATACGGCCGAGAAAAATGGCGTTCGGGTGCTCAGCAAAATATTCGTCGGTGGCTTTTCTTGACCCCTCATAGGCGCCGTAATCGTCGATGATCAAGGCGCCGTGGCGCGATAGTTTGGGATAGAGGTGATTAAGCTCATGGAGGGTCGAGCGGTACCAATCGGTATCCAGCCGCAGCAACGAAATCTGCTCGGGCGCCGCCGCCGGTATGGTGGTCTCGACGTCGCCCTCGACAAAATGCAGTTTGTTTTCCGGATAGCCCGTGGCGCGCATGTTGGCACGCACTTCGTCGAGCGAGGCGTGCGCCCATTCGTTATAGCCGTCGCGCTCGAACGCGTGCCAGCGCGACACCTGCTCCATGCCATCCTGGCTGCGCACATCGACGCTCTCGGGCTGCGTCATGCCGGTATAGGTGTCGTAGAGATAGATGTCGCGTGAGGTATCGCCGAGCGCGTCCAGGGTGAGGGCGATCATCATCGAGGAGCCGCCGCGCCAAATGCCGCACTCCACCAAATCGCCCGGCACATTGTTGGCATGAATGTAGCGCACAGCCTGATACAGCGTGTACATGCATTCCACCGATGTCAGCGTATAGGCGCGCGCCCGTTTGTAGAGCGCCACAAATTCGGGCTCCATGTCATGCGGGACCCGGAGCGCGCGGCGCTCGCGGTCATATTGCGGAATCTTGCGCAGGGAAAAATTATAGCCCATGCGGAAGGCGAGCTTGCGCAAGCTGTGATTCAGCAGACCGCGCGACGGCTTCGGCTTGCGCCCCATGGCGCCAGAAATATCCGCTCTTCGCACTTCCGTCATCGGTCTAGTGCCACGCCATCATGTTTAAAGACACTAGGCTTCATCCACTAATTTATGCACGGTTCTGTTGTTGGCGCCGGCCTCGCCCGCGCGGTGCAGCCACGGGCCCATGCGCCGGTTAACGTTATAGAGGCCCTCCAACAGGCCCGGCACCACCACTTCGGACGGCAGGTTTTGTTTGGGCATGGCACGGAGCGCCGCCGCCATTTTGGCCGGGTCCCGGATGTCATCGTCCAACAATACATTGGCGAGCCCGAGCTCCTGGGCTTTCAGCGCGCGGATGCGCTGCTCAAGGCGCGGCTTCTCGCGCGGGATGATCAGCGCCCGTTTGTCGAACGAAAGAATTTCGCAGAACGTATTGTAACCGCCCATGGCGACAACGCCGGCGGCATGGGTCATCAGGCTTTCAAGGTGCGGATCGAACGTG
Source organism: Alphaproteobacteria bacterium (assembly GCA_029937205.1). GTDB lineage: Bacteria > Pseudomonadota > Alphaproteobacteria > UBA828 > UBA828 > PTKB01. The sequence goes on along the minus strand of JAPYQV010000033.1, from coordinate 4,317 downwards.
ATGGCTTCGACCCGGTCGAGCTTGCTGGCGCGTTTTGCGAAACGCAGGCGCGTCTCGGACTGCATGAAGGGGCCAAGCACCAGCAGCACCGGATAGGGCAGCAGCGGATCGGTCTCGTAGGCGCTCAGCACCCAATCCACCATTTCCTCACCGTCACCGCCGCCACCCGTGGTCGCCAGCAAATAGGGCCGCTTGACGATATTCATATTGGGCATGACCGTTGCGGCGCCGACCTGGCGCGGCAGATAACCGGTATAAACCGTCTTGCGCTGGGTACGCTCGCTGAGACCCATATTCTCCAGCGGATTGCAGATTTGCGGCAAGCCGTAGACCCAAATCTCGTCATAGAGCTCTTCCAGAACGGGACGCACATTTTTGGTCCGCCATTCGGCGGCCAGGAGACTGGGTTCGTCCATGACGTCGCGCAACCCGAGGATCAGTCGGGTGCCGCGCTCCTTCAACATTTCGAGGGTCTCCTTGACCTCACCGCGCAAGCCAATCGGCTCCTTGTCGACGATGAATACGTCAGGGTCAAATATGCTCGCGGTATGCTTAATAATCGAAGAACGCAGCATCAGCGTGTCTTCGATATCCATATGCAGGCTGAGCGAGGTGTATTCGCCGTTGCGCAGTTTGATCACGCCGGGAACGCGGACAAAATCCACACGAGTGCGAAAGTCAAAGCTGCCGATGATCGGCGAGCCCGAGAGGATCAGCACCGTCAGATGCTTGTGCTGCTCGACCAGGTGATGGGCGATGGCGCGGCAACGCCGCAGATGTCCGAGCCCGAACGTGTCATGGCTGTAAATCAAAATTCGCGAGCTATTTTTCTGGCGCATTTGATTTGCTTCCCCGTGTTTCCCACAAATTCCCGGCGCGAGCGGCTAGTTATCAAACCAGAAAGTGTCGGGCATGTAGATGCCTAAATGCGCGCCCGGATTCCAATTGTATATGCCCTCGACCGGGACGTTGCGCATATTGTCCGCTACAACGACCGGCTGCAGGACACCGCTGATCAAGCCGATGGTAAAGACGTTGTCGGCATGCAAGTCGAGCATTTCATGCCAGATGCGTTGCCGCTCGGGGCCTCTGCCGATACGAAACCATTTCTCATGCAATTCCAGAAGCCGCGCCGCCGCCGGCAGCTCAGGGGCCTCACCGGCCATGCCTGAGGTTTCGTAATGCTGGCCCCATTTCGGCCATTGCAGGCCGGTCTGGCGCGTTGGTGCAAATTCGCCCGGGCTCATATTGGCCGTCGGCATGGCGTTCTCATAGCCGGCCCAGATCGACATTTGCGAATCGCCGGCATAGATGCGGTTGCGGAACACTTCGCGCTGCGATGGCTTGGTATACATCTTGATGCCGATCGCCGCCCAGGCATCGCGCACCAGCTCGAGGACGTCCGATTGTTCGGTGTCTTCGCCCGCCGTCTCGACGATGATTTCGAGCCGCCGGCCATCCGCCATGAGGCGATAATCATCGTCATCGAATTCGGTCAATCCGATTTCGTCCATCAATTTGTTGGCCTGTTCGGGATCGTAATAGGCCCATTCATCGCGATATTTCGGCTCGAACAGCGGGCTGTCGGGCAATACCGTATTGTTGCCCTCAATGCCGAGGCCGTAATACATCACCTGATTTATTTCATGGCGGTTGATGGCAAGGGAAAGCGCGCGGCGCAGACGAACATCGCGAAACAACGCGCGCCAGCCGTCGTCCCTGACATTGAGGTTGGGGTATAGGGCAAGACGCGCGCCGCCCGCCGAGCGCCACAGCCGCACGGTATATTTGTGCCGCTCCTCGCCTTCCTTGAGGAAGGTGTAATCGCTGAAATTAAGGCTGCGCGCCTGCAAATCCACTTCGCCCGAGCCGACCTTGGCCGGGATCAGCTTGCTGTCGGCGACGGTCATGGTGACTTTGTCCATGTAGGGCAGTTGCAGCCCGTTCGGATCGACGCGGTGAAAATAGGGATTGCGCAAGCCGACGAAGCGCGTGGCCGGCGGGCGGGTGGTGTTCATCCAAGGCTGCAGGGTCGGTAGCTGCGGATTGTCGAACTTGTACTGATTGTCCTTGGAATTATGTTCGGCCGCCCAATTGCGCATCATCCGGCTCGAGAGCGCACTCTCTTTCTTTTTCTTCTTTTTGTAGCGGTCGTGAAACTGCTTGAGGTAATGGGCGGGGCGATAGATGAACAGCGGCGCCGCACCGGCCAGGGCCGGCAGGAAGGTCGGATTGGGCTGTGACCAGCTATAGCGAATCGTCGTTTCATCGAGAATTTCCACCAGCGGAAATTCATTGTTGACGCGCAGCGCGCGCGGCGGCCCGGCCGGCGAGAGCTCCTCATTGTTGGCCACATCTTCCCAGTAGTAGCGAAAATCCTCAGTCGTAAAGGGCTGGCCATCGGACCATCTATGCCCCGCGCGCAGCTTCAGCGTATAGACGCGCTCGTCCTCGATGATCACGTCGGCGAGAATATCGGGCACCAGATCGAGCTTGTCGCCATAGGTCACCAGGCGGGCATAGCCGTAGACCGAGAACATTTTAACGTCTTTGGAGCGGTGGATCAGCATGCGCCAGGTACCGCCGTGATGGCCTGGGCTCAAATTTTCGCCGTTCATCTCGATTAGGCGCGGCTCGGCCGGCAGGCGCTCGGCAATGGGTGGCAGATCACCGGACGCCACTTGTGCTTCGAGCGACGGCGTTTCCGTATAGGTGAGCGCATTGGCACTGCCAAGGGTCGCCAAAATCAGCGCGGCGGCGGGCACCAGCGCGGCAAGCAATCTAATAGGGTTGATCGGATGAACAGGCACGAATTCGCAACTCCGCCACGGAATCTGAATCTAGCGGGAAATCCGCTTTGTACAAGACACACCGGCGCGCGTGAGTCGGTATTTTTCGGCTACGACGCTCTTGTCCCGGCAATTTGCAGGATCCGCCACCTTCATTCCGTTCCCCGTTCTGCGGCCGCTGAATTTGATTTAGCCCTGTTGGCTCCGTTGCTCTGTGGCGACTGGAGCCGGGCAAGACTATCATATAGGCCCCGGCCGGTCGAACAAATCAATCGCCTGGTGCGCGCTCTAGCGCAACGTTTATCATTGCGGCATAACTGTTTAGGCTGGTTACGGTGCGGTGTTGGGCCGGCGGAGGCTAAAAATGGAAGACAGTCGTCTCGATCGGTTCATTCGCCGCATCATGGCGCAGCGTGATTGCCTGAATATGGCGGCCGGGCTCATTTCCGACACCAGCGGCCCCATAATGGAGCTTGGCCTTGGCAATGGCCGCACTTACGACCATTTGCGCGAGCTCTTTCCGGCGCGTGAAATTTTCGTCTTTGAGCGCGATGTTGCCGCCCATCCCGATTGCATTCCCGATGAGAGCCATCTGATCCGGGGCGATTTCAAGGATACGCTGCCTGATGCTTTGGCGCGCATTGGCGCGCCGGCGGCGCTTATTCACGGCGATATCGGCAGCGCATTTCCGGCGCGCGACGCGGAATTGGCGGATTGGCTGGGGCCGGTGCTACGGCCGCTCGCGGCGCCCGGCGCCGTGATTCTAGCGGATCGCGCGCTCGGCGAGGCGATCTGGCCGGCCGAGCCGCTGCCGCAAAGTGTGGCATTTGGCGTATATTTCATGTACCGCGCGCTGGCGCTGCATTAGAGCATTTCACCTTCGCATGCGCTCACGCGAGATACTCTAAATCTTTGGTACTGAAGCAAATCGTCGTCGCAGGTGATTTCACCTGCTCGGGATTTGCTCTCGGCGGCGCGCCTCACTCGGGGAGATGGGCGAAATATTCCGCTTCGATGATCTCTTCCTCGCCTTCCCCGGCGCCCGGCCGCATCCATGCCAAGACCAGCGCCGAAGTACCCTTCTTCTGATAATATTCAAGCTTCATCGGATACCAGACATCGGCTTCCACTGTGACATCGGCCGGCCCGACGAGACGGTCCGACATTTTGCGCGGGTCGTCGAGGATGGGTTTTTCGGCGCCCTCTCCGAGATAAAGCCGCATGCCGTCATTGACCAGGGCGAGCAGTTTGAACTGTCCTGATTCGGGAAACCGGACAAAGCCGGTAATAATCGCGGCGACAATCGAGCCGCGATTTGTCCCCAGCACGAGACCCTGCGGGTTGGCGACAAAATCCAGCGTTGCCAGTGGGGCGCCGGGGTCAGGCTTTTTACTGTCCAGCCAGGCATAGAGCTGATTGAGATGGTCGAGTTTAATATATTAATAATCGACGGCGAGACCGGGTTCGAGGGCGTCTGCAGCTGGTTGCGGATCTGCCGGCGCGGCGCTCCCGGCAAACGCCGGAGACG
>JAPYQV010000542.1 GCA_029937205.1 Alphaproteobacteria bacterium | reverse complement strand
TGGTTGATGGCCGTCACCTTGGTGTCCTCAAAGATCATCGCTCCGCCGGCGCGCGCGCCCTTGGCCAGCGCCTGTGTGACATCGACCGGATTGGCCTTGCCGTCGGACGGGATATAAACGGCGCCGAGCACATCTTCCACATTGATCAGCGGATAGCGCTCCTTGACTTCCTCGGGTGTAATCACATCGACCCGGAGATCGAATATCTTGGCCATGGAAGCGTTGCGCTTGAGCTCCTCGAAACGCGCTTCGTTGGTGGCGATGGAAATCGAGCCGGTTTGTTTGAAGCCGGTCGCCTGGCCGGTCTCGGCCTCGAGACCACGATAGAGCTCGGCGGTATATTTGGCCATTTGGGTCATGCGCTGCGAACCGCGCAATTGGCCGACCAGTCCGGCGGCGTGCCAAGTGGTGCCGCAGGTCAGTTGACGGCGCTCCAACAGCACCACGTCGGAAATGCCGAGCTTGGTCAGATGATAGGCGACCGAGCAACCGATGATGCCGCCGCCGATGATGACAACCCGCGCTGAGCGCGGCAATTCTTTGGCCATTTTTCTTTTCCCTAATGTGTCTTGGAGAGCTGGCGAATTTCGCCGAGCGTTGATTCGAGATCGCGCACCTCGGCCCAGCCGACCTGCATCATTTCAATCGCCGGGTCGTGCAGATGGGGCATCGTCGTACCGGTGCACTCCTCAATGACGATCGGTTTGAAGTCGCGGAACATGGCGTCCTTGGACGTCGCCGCCACGCACTGGTTGGTGAGCACGCCGGTGATCAGTACGGTATCCGCGTCCAGGTTGCGTAAAACGCTTTCGAGATTGGTTTGAAAGAAAGCGCTGAGGCGCGTCTTCTCGACGTACCAATCCGCCTCGCGCGGCTGCAAATCCTCATAGATCTGATAACCCCAGGTGCCTTGGCGCAGGCCGCCATCGGCGAGAAAAGGACGCAGCCGCATAAACGGGCCACCGTCATCCAAACCGCGCGTGCCATGGCGCGTCCACACCACGGGGATGTTTTTGGCGCGCACGTCTTTCAACAATTGGCGGATCGGCTCGATTACCCGCCGCATGTGTTCGATATCGATGCCCTTTTCGGCATAGCATCCCTCGGGATGAAGAAAATCGTTCTGCGGATCGATGATGACCAGCACCGTGCGCCCCGGTGCCAGGTCCCAATGGGCGGTCTCATACGGAATGGTCGGTGGTGCTTTGTCGCTCATCGCGCCAATAAATCTCCTAAATGAAAATTTAGCGATAAATTTTCTTATTTATGAATAATTTTCCAGACTAATAGGCCACATCAATAAGATGGTGGGGTGATCGCCCAGACCACCTGCGTTGTACCGTTGCCGGGATTACGCCAGCGATGCGGGATGGTGCCGGAAAAGGCGAAGCTATCGCCGAGACCGAGGTTAAAATGGCGCTCGCCAACCCACAGCTCAAGCTCGCCGGCAACGACAACACCGGCCTCATCGGCCTTGTGGCTGTAGGCCTCGCCGCTGTCAGCACCGGGCTCCAGCACGCTCATGATCAGCTCAAGCGGCCCGCCGAGCGACGGCGACATCAATTCCTCGGTCAATCCAGCGGCGGAAATCCTAATTTTGCGGCGATTTTTCGCGCGCACGATGATTCCGCTCTCTTCGGAGTCGGCATCGCCCGGATTTTGAAAGAACCAGTTAATGTTGACGTCAAGGGCGCGCGCGATGCGCATCAGATTGGCGACTGTCAGTTTCGAGCGGCCGCGCTCGCTCTGGCTGAGATAACCCAGCGACAGGCCGGTTTTCTCCGCCAAGGTTTGCAGCGTTTCACCCTTGGCGAGGCGCAACTCCCGCACCTGAACGCCAAGCTGGTCGTCAACTTTGCCGTCCTCAAGCAACTGTTCGGGCAGCTCCACGGGATGGCGGAGCCGTTCCGCGCCGTCTAGCGACATTCTTGCTCCTGTATTTCAGAAATATGAAAATATACTACTGTATTATCATATTATTAGGCGGGCGCCTAGACGCTGTAGTGGCGCGAAAACTCGAGCGGATGGGTGGTGGTCTCGAATTCCAGGACTTCTTCCCATTTGAGCTCAAGATAGCCATCGATCAGATCGTCGCTGAAGACGTTGCCGCGTTTCAGGAACGGGCGCCGTCATGAACGAGATAAGCCTCGCCCGAGGGCATTGACACGTTAATTGAGTCAGTCGGCTGAAATTCGCCGCGACCCAAGTCAGGCTGCGAGGCAGCACTCCCTCCAGACGGCAAACGTCTTGGCTCGAAACGTCTTGAAGGAGTGGCGCGATAGAAGATGGCGTTGGACGTAAAAAGCATTGTAGACAGCGGCGTGGATTGACAGGAACCGTTGGGCTGATCCCGGTGACTTGAAGCGCTGTT
>JAPYQV010000541.1 GCA_029937205.1 Alphaproteobacteria bacterium | reverse complement strand
TCAATTGGCTGAGCATTTCATATTCGGGGCGGAAAGCCGGCCCCCATTGGGAAATACAATGCGCCTCATCGACGGCGAACAAGGTGATCCGCAGACGGCTTAAGGCATCCAGCATGCGTTCCGTCATCAGACGCTCGGGCGCCATGTAGAGGAGGCGGGTTTGGCCCGCCGCCGCGCGCTGCCAGGCGTTGACATTATCGGCCCGCGTGGCCGCCGAATTGATCGCGTCGGCTGCGACGCCAGCCAGTTTCAACGCCATCACCTGATCCTGCATCAGCGCCACGAGCGGCGAGACGACGATTGTCAGACCGCCCCGGGTGAGGCTAGGCACTTGAAAACAAAGTGATTTTCCGGCGCCAGTCGGCATCACCGCGAGCACATCCTCGCCGCTCAGCAAAGCATCGACGACTTCTTCCTGGCCCGGGCGAAACCCATCGAAGCCGAAAACGTCTTTTAAGATATGAAATTTGTCGGTTGGCGAATCGGCGATTGTCATGGCCTCAACCATCTCTCAATTTCCCCGGCATCTCAAAAGAATTAACAAAGGCGGCGCGTGGCGCGCTCGGAAAAACCCGGCGATCGCGCTATGCTGCCAAGGCTATGAAATTATTAGGCGCGAATATTCTGGCTGCAATGTTCCTGGCGATCACGGTGATACCGGCCTTTGCCGGCTTTGACGCGGGCATGGCGGCTTACAAGCAGGGTGATTACGCCACCGCCTTGCCCGAGCTCCGCGCGGCGGCTGAGGGCGGTCATGCGCGGGCGCAATATGCCCTCGGCAGCATGTATAATGAAGGCAAGGGTGTGGCGCCGGATCGCGCCGCCGCCGCTGAATGGTATCGGAAAGCGGCGGTGCAGAGCCATGCCCAGGCACAGTTCGCGCTTGGCGTGCTCTATTCCAGTGGCAAGGGTGAGGCGAAGGATATGGTTGCCGCTCATATGTGATTCAGCCTGGCGGCGGCACAAGGCAAACGCAACGCCGAGCGCCTGCTTAAGGTGATCGCCGGGCAGATGACGCCGGCGCAGATATCCGAGGCGGAACGCCGGGCGGTGGAAAGGAAGTGACGATGAAATTGCAATTGCTCGAGTTGCCGGAGGATCCGCGCCAGCGCGGCGAGGCGCACGGCGAGGCGCTGCGCGAGGAAGCCAACACGCTCTATCATGCCCATCTCGCCCAGCTTGTCTCGCAACCCGCCATTGTCGCGCGCGGCATCAAAGACGAGGCCAGCTATCAGGCCTATGCGGCGCGCTTCCGCCCGCACGCCGAAAGTTATGCGCCGCACCTTTGGACCGAGCTCGAAGGCATTGCCGCTGGGGCGCGCATGACGGTGAATCAGGTATTGGCGCAAAATCTCTACCTCGAAAGCTACGATATAGCCCATCCCACCGCGCCGGCCGGGCTTGGCGGCTGCACCGCCTGGGCCCATCGCCGCGGCAGCCACAGCGCCGTCGCAGAGCACAGTGCTGTGGTCGGGCAAACCTACGACATGTCGAAAATCTACGAAGATGCCGCTTTTGCCTTCAAAACACGCAGCAACGGGGTCGAACTGCTCGCCCTTTCCTTCGCCGGCGCGCTCGGCGCCAACGGTATGTCCGGCGCCGGCTTTGCCGTGGTTATCAACAAGCTCTATGGCAGCGATAGTCAGCTCGGCGTGCCCTATACCTTTATGATCCGTTCCATGCTCGAGCAGCCGCGTCCCGGCGATGGCCTCGCCAGCCTGCTTGGCTGCAAACGCGCCGGCTCGATGAATTACATCGTCGGCGACGGCGGCGGCCTGCTGTTCAATATCGAGAGCAGCGCCACCGGCTGGGAGAATTTGCAAGGGCCTGAAAATTTCGCGGTGCACACCAATCATTTTATTGGCGTTCACGGTAAGAAATTTGAAGCCCGCGATTTTTCCGGCCTCGGCTCGCATTCCATGGTGCGTTACGCCCGCGCCCAGCAATTATTGGGCGCGCTGCCCGACCACCCGCAGCATGAGGATTACCGCGCCATTCTCTGCGACCGTCATAACGAGCCCTGGGGCATCGCCACCAAGGAGCCGCCCGGCGGCAGCATCAAGGAATTGCGCACCGTGGCGTCGGTGATCTTCGAGCCGGCCAGCGGCGAGGCCTGGATGAGCCGCGGACATGCCGGCGGCGAGGCGATGACCCATATTACGCTGGAGCGGCGCGAGCAGGCGGCGTGAAGATACCTTAAGGCGGCGAGACCGGCATGAACGGGATGTCGGTATCGTCGGGCCGCGCGCCGGCGGCTGTCAGCATGGCATGAATCTGGCCGCGATGGTGCGTCTGGTGATTGAACATGTGTGTGACCAACTGCCATTTTGGTTTGCTGGCTGTCAGATTGAGGGCAGCGGACGTCCAGGTTAGGTC
>JAPYQV010000540.1 GCA_029937205.1 Alphaproteobacteria bacterium | reverse complement strand
TTCCCTCCCTATCGCGCACAGCAATTTGTCTTTATTATTTTGCCGAGCGCAGTTGCCTAAATGATTGCGAAATGATGTTCGTGGCAGTCACGATATTTACATCACATATGATTTGTCAAACAATTAGCGGATTGATGCGCCGTCCCTGTCTCATCGATCGCCTGAACAGTGCCGGATAGGGATTCCGGTACAAGGCGTGGAGGCCGCCGGGATCGAGTTGACAGCAAAAATTCGACGCTCGATACTTGCGGCGCACGCCAGCGGTAAATCACGACTGAATGGCAGATTCGAAATTCAACTTAGGGAGTTATTCAATGCTAGATTTTAGCCAGAACAAATCGCAAAGCGGTCTCGAGCCGTGGCCTTCCTTGACGGAATCCGGGGCGACGATTGTGGACGGCGATCCGCAACAATCCGGCCGCGTGGATTATGGCTCCATGGAGACACCAATCCTTTCCGGCATTTGGGAATGCACCCAAGGCTCGTTCGAAGTCACCTATCCGTGGAATGAGATGGCCACCATCTTGGAGGGTAGTGTCACCATCACGGATGCGAGTGGCAATGCCATGACTTTCGGGCCGGGCGACAGCCACTTCGCGGTGAAGGGCGAGCATGTGACGTGGAAAATTAACTCTTCCAAGGCCAAAAAATGCTTCTTCATTTACACCGGTGATCAGGTCGAGGCGGCGGCGGCGGCGGAATAGCCTTCGCGGCATTGAGGCAGGGCCGAGGCGAACGCGACAAGCAGCCCTGGAAACCAAACAATAGTTCATGAGCCACCGGTCATCCGGTGGCTCATGCGTGTTTTAGGGATTCAGGTGATCCTGAGTTCCCAGGGGGACAGGCAGATGGCGCGCAATCCAGAGCACGATATTCTTTTCGAGCCGGTTACAATCGGCCCTAAAACGACCAAAAACCGGTTCTGGCAAACGCCCCATTGCAACAGCGCCGGCTCCGACCGTCCCGGCACCCAGGCGGCCTTTCGCGCCATGAAAGCGGAGGGCGGCTGGGGCACTGTCTCGATAGAATATACCAACATCCATCCGGAATCGGACGATGCGCCGCATTGCGCCGGGCGCATGTGGGATGAAGGCGATGTCATCAGTTTCCGCCATGTGACGGACAGCATTCATAAGCACGGAGCCTTGGCAGGCGTGCAGCTTTATTATGCCGGGCTGCACGCCCAGAACGGCGAATCGCGCGCAATCAGCCGCGCCCCAAGTGCGGCGCCGTCGGAAGCGATCCTCTTGGCCAGCGTGCGCGAGATGGACGAAGACGACATCAAGGCCATCATCAAGATGCATGTCGACGCGGCGATACGTTCACGCGACGCCGGTTTCGATCTCATCGAAATTCTGTTTTCCGATTCGATGATCGCCAATCAGTTCCTGCAGCCCTATTACAACAAGCGAACCGACAAATATGGCGGCTCGTTTGAAAACCGTGCGCGCTTTGCCCTTGAGGTGCTCGACGGCATCAGGAAGGCGGTCGGCGATGATTGTGCGGTGGGCAACCGTTATGCGGTCGATACCCTGGACGGGCCGGACGGCATGGAAGTTTGGGATGAGGGGATCAAGTTCATTGAACTGTGCACGAAGGAGGGCCTGTGTGATGTATGGGACCTGAAGGTCGGGCGCTATTCCGAACTCGGTCTCGAAATCGCGCCGTCGCGCTCGACCAGCGCGAACTACATGGCGCCGTGGATCCGCGAGGCCAAGAAGGCGGCCAAGGTGCCGGTGGTGAGCGTCGGGCGGGTGACCAGCCCGGACGAAATGGTGCAGATCATCAAATCCGGCCAGGCCGACATCATCGGCGCTGCGCGGCCGTCCATCGCCGATCCGTTCCTGCCCAACAAGATCGACGAAGGCCGCACCGAAGATATCCGCGAGTGCATCGGCTGCAATATTTGTCTCTCGAAATGGTGGCAGGTGGTGCCGCTGATCTGCACCCAGAACGCCACGTCGATGGAGGAATACCGGCGCGGCTGGCATCCGGAAAAATTCACCCAGACGGAAGATCCGTGTTCCGTCCTGGTGGTCGGCGCCGGCCCGGCCGGCATGGAGTGCGCCCGGGTATTGGGCGAGCGCGGCTATGACGTTCATCTGCGCGAAGCCGCGGGCGAGATCGGCGGGCGCATGCGCGACATCGTGCGCTACCCCCATCTCGCCGAATGGGGCCGTGTGACCAGCTACCGCCAGGGCCAGCTCGACCGGCTCGCCTCGGTCGAGGTGCATACCGGGGTTGGCGAAATGAGCACGGACGATGTGCTGACTTACGGCGCCGACAAGGTGGTGATTGCCACCGGTGCAAGCTGGGCAGCGGACGGCTTCGGCGCCGTGACCATGGCACCCTTGCCGGGCGCCGACGCAAGCCTGGCGC
>JAPYQV010000539.1 GCA_029937205.1 Alphaproteobacteria bacterium | reverse complement strand
TCGTGGCACCGTTCCTGTGGGCGCTCTCGACTTCGTTCAAATCCGACAATGGCGTCACTGGCGGCGCCACCTATATTCCGTTTCTCGAATATGAACCAACGCTCGAAGGCTGGGCGGCGCTCTTTCGCGACACCAGCTCGGGCGGTATCAGCATGCAAGGCCCCTATCTTGCCAGCCTCATCGTCAGCCTTGTTTCGAGCAGTATCGCGCTCACGCTCGGCACCTTGGCGGCTTACGGTTTATCGCGCTTCACCTACCGCGCCGGGCCGTTGAGCAATAGCGACATTACGTTCTTTTTTATCTCGCAGCGCATCATGCCGCCGGCCATTCTCGCGATTCCCTATTTCCTACTTCTACGCTTCACCGGCCTGCTCGATACCCATGTCGGCCTAATTCTGGTGTATGTCGCGATGCTGCTGCCCATCGTTGTTTGGGTGATGGTGGATTTTTTCAACACCGTCCCGACCGAATTGGACGAAGCCGCCTTGATTGACGGATGCAACCCGATCCAGGCCTTCTATCGCATCATCCTACCGAATTGCGGGCCCGGTCTCGTCGTTGCCGGGCTGTTATGTATCATCTTTTCGTGGAGTGAATTCTTCTTCGCCTTGACCCTGTCGTTCGCCAAGGTGCAGATGCTGCCGCCCACCATCGTTATCCTAAATTCCAACAAAGTACCATGGTGGAGTCTGAGCGCCTCGGCGCTGGTCTCCGTCTTGCCGCTGGTCATCGTTGCATTTTTTCTCGAGCGCTACTTATCGCGCGGCAACCTTGCCGGCATCATCCGCGAGTAGGATAGAGACGTGGCAGAAGTCAAAATCAAAGACGTACAAAAGAAATTCGGCAGCATATTGGCGCTGGACGCGATCGACCTGACCATCCACGACAATGAGTTTGTCGTCCTGGTCGGTCCGTCGGGTAGCGGCAAATCAACGCTGTTACGCATCATTGCCGGGTTGGAGAGGGAGACCCACGGCACCGTTTCAATTAACGGCGAGGCAATGGCCGGCGTAGCGCCCAAGCACCGCGATGTCGCGATGGTATTTCAAAGCCACGCGCTCTATCCGCACATGAACGTGTACGACAATCTCGCCTTTAATCAACGCATCCGCGGCGTGGCGCGCAAGCAGGTTGACGACAAGGTGCGCGAGGTTGCCGAACGCCTTGAGATTACCGATCTGCTGAAGCGCCGACCGCGCCAGATGTCGGGCGGCCAACGCCAACGCGTGGCGATTGGCCGCGCGCTCGTCCGGGATCCTCAGATATTCCTGTTCGATGAACCGCTTTCCAACCTTGACGCCGAATTGCGCGTACGCCTGCGAACCGAAATCAAGCGCCTTCACCGCGAGCTGCAGCGGACCTCCATCTATGTCACCCATGATCAGGTCGAAGCGATGACGCTGGCGGATCGGGTGGTGGTGCTGCGCGACGGTCGGATTGAGCAAATTGGTGAACCGGATACGCTGTATCAACGCCCGGCAAATATTTTTGTCGCCGGCTTCATAGGCTCCCCCGCTATGAATCTGATTGCCGCCGAAGCGTCAAAAAAATTCCTGCACATCGGCAGCCAAACGCTGGCTACCGAATTCGAAGGTAGCGGCGCGGTGACGCTCGGCATTCGACCAGAGGATTTCCTGCTCGAAGGTCCCGACACACCGGGCACGATAGGCGCGCAAGTCACGCTGATCGAACCGATGGGCGCGGATACATTAATTTTTTGCCTGATCGACGGCAGACTTGAAGTCTCGGTCCGTTTGCCGCGCCATATCCGCATCGCCGATGGCGAGAATTTACGCCTGAAACCAAGGCGGGATTCGCTGCATCTTTTCGACCCGGAATCCGGACAACGGCTCAACTGAAATAACCTAAAATTGGGGCCCTATGGGCCGGGAGGCGCCGGGAGATGCGGTTCGGTCCCGCCGCCGCCCATCTCCCTGAACAAGAATGCCCGGAGCGCACTGGATAAATTTCCCTGCCCCGTGCGGTCCACATCGCTCATCAGAGTACTGAGCGATTGCGGTCGCGCCACATTTTTCCTCAATGGGGCCAAAATTCTGGCATCAGCGATACCGATATGCGGTGGCCGTCGATGGCGTTGGAATATTTACTAATTGACCGAGCCACATGCTAATTACTCGGGCCGACCACCTTTAAGGGGTCCATCCATTTGTCGAATTCGGCGGCGCTCAACCTTCTCCGCCATGGGCCTCTCCACGCCCGAATATCTAATGCACAGATGTTAAGCGGGGCTGCGCCGCGCGTCTATGCTGGCCACCCTCTTGGCGGAGGGTTTGGTGATCGGTGTCAGAGCTCAAATGTCCGAGTTGGGTCCAGGCTGTGTCAAAACGCTTCGCATGATATGATTCGTCATCGTTTTGGCGGAGG
>JAPYQV010000538.1 GCA_029937205.1 Alphaproteobacteria bacterium | reverse complement strand
CCCTCCATGATGCCGCGGTTCTTGGCAGCGCCGGCGTGACCCTTGCGGGCCGAAAGGGTCCACCGAACATTGGCGAGAACGAAATCCTGCTTCACTCCATGGCCGAGGCCAAAAATGAGGCCGACTTTATATTGAGCGCCGGCAAATTCCTGCTGCGCCGCCTTGCGGCACCAATTACCGCCTCGCTATAGTCTTGCGACAAATCTCGACGGTTCTCAAGCATCAATCCGAGGTTGAATTGAGCCCCTGCATAGCCTTGTTCGACCAGGGGCTGAAATTTATCCAGCACCGCCGAGTAGTCGCCGTTCTTGTGCGCGTCCAGTCCGGCCGCTAAATCCGCCGACGCCGAGGCTACCTTGGCCGTATCGGGGCCCCACTCGCACGCCAGTTTCTTTTCTTGGTCAAGCTCCGCGTGGTCATCTCCGAATTAGACTCTCGAAGGCACCAGAAGAAATTACTCGGCGGCGCGCTGAGCGAGGCCGCTCACCAGGCCGATCTCTTTGATGCGCTCTTGCGTATATATGTCGCTCCATAATTCATAGGAAAATTCCGAGCGCAGGCGCCGCGCATTCTTGTTGATCTCAACCTCGACCGTATCACCGCCCTGAATGATTTCGCGAATGCGCGAACGGTCCTGTAGCACCGAGATATCGGCCAGCGGGTCGCCGTCGATAACCAGAATATCCGCCAGCCGTCCGGCCTCTAGCAAGCCGACCTGCCCAGCCTCACGCACGAACTCGCCATTATTGACAGTCGCGCATTTCAGCGCCTCAGCCGGGCTGAAACCGAGATAATTCACATAATGCTCCAACTCGCGCGCGTGCCATTCGCCGTAGGGTGTGACAGCAAAGCCGGAATCCGATCCGAGCATAAATTTCACACCCGCCTCGCGCGCCTTGGGTAAGCTGATGCAAGCCGCCTCAAGCTCACGCTTATGGGCATCAGGAAAATCCGGAAAACAGCCGTCACCGGGCCGGGTAAAATCGATATCGTTCACCACCAGGCTCAGCGTCGGGCACAACGCACAGCCATTTTCGATCACCGCTTCGAGACCTTCATCGCCCATCCACGCGGCATGGAAGATAATGTCCGCCTTGGCCCGCGCCGAATAGAGTACGCCCTCGGCGCCGCGTGCATGCACCACCACCTTCTTGCCAAGGCGGTGCGCCTCCTTCACCATGGCTGATATCTCGTCCTGGTCGTAGCCGGCGACCAGCACATCGCTGGAGGGATTCATGGAATCGCCATCGATCGCGATCTTGATGAAATCGACGCCATCTTTGACTTCAAGGCGGATTTCGGCGATGCCCTCGGAGGCATCGCGGCAGAGCACACCGATGGAGGTTTCCGGCACCCCGATCCAGCTCGGATACCAGTCCGAGAGGCCCTGGCGGTTGGTGATCTGGCGGCCCGACGACGAGATGCGCGGACCAACAAACAGGCCGGCGTCTATCGCATCGCGGATCGCCAGGCTGACCCGCCCGGAGGTGGTCGGGTCGGCAATGGTGGTGAAGCCCGCCGCGAGCACGCGCTGCGCCGCCTCCAATCCGCGTAGGGCGCGGAATTCCAATGAGGCATAGAGGTCGATGTCTTCTTCCGTTTTGGCGTTGCCGTAGGAAAGATGAACATGCATGTCGATTAATCCAGGCAATACGAAATGGCCCGAATGGTCGATCACTTCATCGTTCGGCGCCGGTTTCGGCGCCTCGGCGCTGGGTCCGACGAATTTGATGATCTCGCCATCGATCACCAGCGTTTGCTGCTCCTCGGCGCCCCTATCGAGGCCGGTAAACAGTTTTCCGCATTTGATATGCCTAGCCATGATTTGTTGCTCCTATACCCAAAATGACGATGCCAACCCGTTTGTCTTACCCTCGGCTTAGCCTCGAGCGCGAGCCTTTCACTCTGTCCCAGTCCAGGTGAAGTTGTTGTCAATTATCAACCGCAGGCGGCAATCGCCCGTTTAGCCACCACGGTAATAAGGTGAGAACGGTATTCCGAATCCGCGTGCTGGTCGCTGTTTAGATCGGCAGCAGGTACGCTAATTCCCTCGATGGCGTCGGGAGAAAAATCACTGGACAAAGCCTGTTCCATCTCCGCCACACGGAATGTGCAATCTTTAGCCCCCGTGACCGCGACGCGAACCGACGCGCCGCTTCGAGAAACCATGACAGAAACAATGGCAAATCGTGACGCAAGATTTGCGAACTTAGACCATCCAGCCTTTTCCGGCACCGGGAAATTCACGGAGGACACAATCTCGTCGCTCTTCAGCGCGGTCTCGTAAAGAGAGACAAAAAAATCATCCGCCGGAATGGCGCGCTGGTTAGTATGAACGGTTGCATTCAGACCAACCAGACCCGCGGGATAATCGGCCGCCGGATCATTG
>JAPYQV010000537.1 GCA_029937205.1 Alphaproteobacteria bacterium | reverse complement strand
GCAACGACGCGCCCTCGCGCCCCGGCACGGCTGGCCAGCCGATTCCCTCAATTGTGGAAAGCGTGTGTTCGCTGATATCCGTATGCTGATCGCTCATTTATATTTCCGCGCACCCAAGGTGAGAAGCAACACGCTCATCGCCATCAATGCCGTACCGCCCCAGACGTAGAGGCTATACCGTTCGCCGAACAGAAGCATGCCCCAGCCGAAGCCGGCGGCGACGGCGAGATAATTCATTTGCGAGAAAAACACCGGGCCGGAGAGGCGGACGATCTCGAGGAAAAGGATATAGAAGATCGAGTTCAACAGGGTGGCATAGAGAAAATTCCAGTTGATGCCGGGCGCCGCACCGTCGAAAAAATAAGTCTGTCCAGTGGCAATCATCAGTACCAACAGCAACGCCGCCGCCGACAGCAGCATTCCGGCGGCGAGAACCGTCGACGGCATGGCGGGCGGGCGCACCAGGGCGGTGAGAACATTGCCGAGCCCGAGCAGCACCGGCGCCAGCAGGGCGAAGAGCAGCCACCACACCATGTCGGGTTCGGGCAAGCTCACATCGGGCAGGACGATCACCAGAATGCCGCCGAGGCCCGCCACCAGTCCGGCGCAACTCAGCAGTTTCAGGCGGTCGACGCCCAATAAAATGGCGAACAGATATGTCAGCGTCGGCGCCAGAATGACCACCATGCTGATAATGCCCTGGGGTAATTTATCGGCGAGATAGGTCAACACCGCCAATGGCGCGCCCATGGCCAGCACGCCGACCACAATGTAGGCCCGCAGATCGGCGAATTTTAGGCTTGGCGTTTCGCCGCGCATCATCGCCACGGCGAGCAGAAGCAGTCCGGAGAACAGCATCGGCCAAAACGCAAAGGCGAAGGGCGGCACGCCGCCGTCGACGGCGATCTTGTTGAGCACAAAGCGCAACGGTGCGATTATCCCGCCGGCAAACATGAGAGACAGCGAAAGCGCGCCGACGCGTATGTCCAATTGGATTGGAGGGCGCTGCTTTGCCGCCAAAATGGATATCCTTCCCGTGCTGCCCGCCAGTGTTTGACGCGCGCGACAGCCTATCCGTGCCCACCGCCCGCGACAACGCGGGCTCGACGCATCACCGCCTGTTACGTTATCTTCCGCGCGATAAAAAAATATAGGGAGAACTGAACCATGTCAGCAGGCGGCGAATGGCCGGTGCATTTCAGCGGCGGTGAAGACGAAGTTATGGCGTGGTTGCGCAGCCATAGCGTTGAGCGCATCCGGACCGAATATTCGGATTTTAATGGCATTGCGCGCGGCAAGGCCGTGTCCTTGGCCCAGTTCGAGGAGGTCATGCAACACGGTCTCGCCTTTGCCGCCACCATATTTGCCTTGGATATAAAAGCCAACGTGGTGCCTGGCACCGATTATGCGGAATCCATCGGCTACGGTGATTTTATTCTCAAGCCCGATCTTTCCACGCTCCGCCTGTTGCGCCATGAAGGTGGCACGGCGCAAGTGGTGGGAACGCTTGTGTGGCCCAATGGCTCGCTCGTCGATAGCTGCCCGCGCAATATTCTTGCCCGGGTGGCCGGGCAGGCCGCCGAAATGGGCTTCACCGCCTTCGCCGCGCCGGAGTTCGAATTTTACTTGCTCAATGAGGATCACGAGCTGCTCGACGAGGGCGTGCAATGCTATTCGATGCAGAAGCGCACAAAGTTCTTGACCGAGGAACTCGCTCTTCTGGAAGCGGCATCGGCGCATGCCCAATTGGAAAACAGCCATTACGAATATGGCCCGGGGCAATATGAGATGTCCGTTCGTTATCAGGAAATTCGCCGCATCGCCGATGCCGGGCATTTATTCCGCGCTACCCTGAAAGAGGCGGCCATGAGTATCGGCCGGCGCATCTCCTTTATGGCCAAGCCGTTCGATGGCGCGACCGGTAATTCCTGTCATTTACATCTTTCTTTGATCGACGCGGCGGGCAAAAACGTCTTTGCCGCGCCCGACGAGCCGCAGCATATCAGCGATACCTGCCGCCATTTTATCGGTGGCGTGCTCGCCCATATGCCGGAGCTGACGGCAATCTTTTTCCCCAATTCCAATTCCTACCGCCGCCTGGTGCCGGCAAATTTTGCGCCTATCTCGCTTGTGTGGGGCGTCGACAACCGCACCGCGGCCGTGCGCGTGTTGAATGAGACGCCGGCGGGGACACGCAGCGAACTGCGCGTCTGTGGCGGCGACATTCAAGTTCATTTGGCCATGGCGGCCTATCTCGCCGCCGGCTTGGACGGTATTCGCAAACGCACGGATCCTGGCGCACAATCTGTCGGCGACCTGGACGAGCAGGATGTCGCCCGCTTGCCCGACGATTGGGGCGACGCGCTCGACGCGTTCGATGCTTCCGATT
>JAPYQV010000536.1 GCA_029937205.1 Alphaproteobacteria bacterium | reverse complement strand
ATCCTGCACCTGACCGATCCGTCGATCCCAAAAAACTCCGGCTGTTTTCGCCCCATCAAGATCGTCGCGCCGCGCGGCACCTTGGTGAATTGCGATTATCCCGCGACCTGCGTCGGCGGCAATACCGAGACCCATATCCGCATTGCCTACACCATCATCGGCGCGCTGGCGGAATGCCTGCCCGAGCGCGCCTTCGCCACCGACGCCGGCACGCACAGCAATTTTTTATTCGGGGCGCTCGATCCCAGAACCGATGAATATGTCGTGTGCTATGACTTTACCTGCGCTGCCTGGGGCGGGCGCCCCTTCGCCGACGGCAACGAGGCGGTCAACTGCATCAACGGCAATTCGCGCATGGTGCCGATCGAAGTGTTCGAGGTGCGCTATCCGTGGCTGATCGAGGAATTCAAGCTTGAGCCGGACAGTGCCGGGCCGGGCCGTTACCGCGGCGCGCACTCGGTTTCGAAAACCTTCCGTGCCATCGATACGGAGATCACCGTGAGCTCGGTCTCTGATCGCCACGCCATCCGGCCGTGGGGCCTGTTGGGCGGTGGCGCCGGGGCGACCGGCGGGCTGCTCTATCAGCCAGCCGAGGGCGGCGAATGGCGGCCCTTCACCGAGGCCTTCGACAAAATCTCGCCGAGCAAATTTTCCAACGCCAAGATCGCGGCGGGCGCGCGGGTGCGCCTCACCGCGCCCGGCGCCGGCGGCTACGGCCCGGTGGCGGAGCGCCCGGAAGAGATGATCGCTGAGGATTTGCGTGAGGGCTGGATTACGCCCGACGGCGCGCGCCGCGATTATGGTTATGGCGGCGGCTATGAGAGCGGTGATAAATGACGGCGACCATGCGCGAGATGGTGGCGACGCGGCGCCTCAAGCTCGGCACCTTTGTGGTCGAATTCGATACCCCCGGCATGGGCCAGATCATCAAGGCGGCGGGCGGCGACTTCGTCATCGTCGACATGGAACATAGCGGCTTCAACTTTGCCGGGCTGAAACGCATGCTGCGCTATTATCAATCGGCGGATGTGCGGGTCATCGTCAGTACTGCGGTTGGCGATTACGACGTCATCGCACGTGCCTGCGACATGGGCGCCGACGCCATTCAGCCGGCCAAGGTGGGCTCGGCGGGCGAGGCGCGCGAGATGCTGGCCCATATGCGCTATCCGCCGAAGGGCCATCGCGGCGTCGCGCTCGGCATCGCCCATGACCGCTACCGGCCGGGCGACACGGCGCACAAGCTCAGACGCGCCAACCGCGAGACGATATTTTCCCCCAAGATCGAAACCCGTCGGGGCATCGAGAATATCGAGGCCATCGCGGCGCTCGACGGTGTCGACGGCATCTGGATCGGCCATTTCGATTTGAGCGTCGACATGGGCATCCCGGCCGAGTTCGATCATCCCGATTTCGCCGCCGCCCTGAAGCGCGTCGCGCGCGCCTGCCGAAACAACAAAATATCCCTTGGCCGCATCGCCGAATCGGTGGAGGTGGGCACCGCCCTCAACCGCCTGGGCTTCGATTTCCTGTGCTACTCAGGCGATATCTGGCTGCTGCGCGACGCCCTGAAAACCGGCCTCGATACCCTTCGTGCCGAATGCCGCAAAGCAAAACGGCGCAATTAAATCAGTCCAACCTAATCAGAAGCTTGCCGTTATTCTCTCCGGCGTAGAGGCGGGCGATGGCGCCGGGTGCCTGGTCGAGACCATCGAGGATGTGTTCGCGGTAGGTGAGTTTTCCGGCGGCAAGCCATTCCGCGAGCTGCAGGCGCGCCTCGCCGTAGCGCTGGGCGTAATCGAACAGCAGAAAGCCCTGGATGCGGGCGCGCTTGACCAGCATGTGGCGTTCGATACGCGGGCCCTCCGGCCATGGCTCCCAACTGGCCAGGGAAGCGGTGCCGCAAACGACGCAGCGCGCGCCGACATTGAGCCGGCGATAGACGGCGTCTGAAATGGCGCCGGAGGTGTTGTCGAAATAGACATCCACGCCGTCCGGGCAGGCCTCGGCAAGTGCTCCATCAAGATCGTCCGTGTGGTAGTCGATGGCGCCGTCATAGGCGAATTCATCCCGGCATTGTCGGACTTTTTCGGCGCTGCCGGTGAGGCCGACGGTGCGGCAACCCTTGATCTTGGCAATCTGGCCGACCGCACTGCCGACCGATCCCGCCGCCGTCGAGACAACCACCGTCTCGCCGGAATTGGGCTCCCCCACATCGAGCAGGCCTAAATAGGCGGTGATGCCGTTCACGCCGAGGATGCCGAGACTGGCCGAGAGCGGCGCGTCGGCAATGTCATTGCGGAAAATCACATTGCTGCCGTCGGAAACGGCATAATCGCGCCACCCGAACATGCCGCACAGGAGATCGCCTGCCGCGTAATCCGGGTGGTTGGAG
>JAPYQV010000535.1 GCA_029937205.1 Alphaproteobacteria bacterium | reverse complement strand
TACCCGCCGCATCCAACGCTTCGATAGCCGCACCGTAGCGCTCTTCGTTCGCATGATCGTAACGCTTGGTCATCGCCATCGACTTATGGCCGGCGAGGTAGTTGACCTGTTCGATGGGGACGTTGAGGAAAGGCTCTTGCGAACTAACTTTTTCCAGTCGTAGCTGATTCTGTGGAAGAAGAGTTGGAGGGTGATATCTTGGGAGTGCATTGGGGCTTGGAGATGGGGGAGAAACCAACCACATGCCAGTTGGATTCTTGGGAGAAAATTAAGGCTGAATAATGGTACCATGGCCACCCGCCGCTGAGAGCGCCGTAGACGCCGCCTGACGAGCATCATCGCCTGAACATCCAAAATCCACCCCACAAGCGTCCCCACCATCCGCTTGGATGCGACGGGGGCTTTTATTTGGCCGATGTGTTCACCGTCACATATTTGGAAGGCGCGGTAGCATAGGTTATGTTACATCTTTAGGATTGGAATCACGCTTTACCATACATGAGACAAAGTTTAGGCACTAACACATTATGTTTCGGAGGTTACGATGAGAGTTCAGAAAATAGGAATAATTCAGTCGAGAAAGATCATTTTGCCGCATGTTTTGCTGTCGTCCTTTCTATTCAGCTTGGTCATGTTTGTTGCGGGCGACTCCCATGCGGCGTCGGATTCTTGTATGGACCGGGGGACCAAAAAATTAGCATTTCCGTCCGATTTCACAGAAGATTCCGATTTCCTCGCCAACTACCCCAATTCGACCCGGTTCGATCGGACCCAAACAAACAGTGTTTTCGATTTGATAGCGGCAGCGTCTTACAGTGGCTGTTCCGGCCTTAGGTTGGAAGGAGGGCTTTATACCATAAGTCGTGATGTTGCTGACACTTCCATTGTTCCACCGGGGTTTCATTTAAGGGGTTCAACAAGGGGTAACCAAGTTCCTAATACGGAAATTCAGGGTGTGGCTACAGACGGCGATATGGGGTCCAGCCGGATAAGAATTGAAGGCGCCCCAATCGATCAACCCTCGACTATTTCGCGTCTCCTTTTGAATAATGTAAATATTGAAATATCTGGGGCTGAAGACACCAGACTGGCAAATGTGGCGGTTACTCGCGTGGTTCTTTTTAATACGAACCTTGAAGGACCTCAAGTGAGACTAAACCACGTTGAGGACTTCGAGGTGACGGAAAGCATTTTTCTGCGCGGAGCAGACTACGGTGGTAAGGGGCTTCAAACCGACAACAGTACGCGCGGGAGGATCTCAGATAATTGCTTTGGGGGCGGGATAAACGGCGCCGGCTCGGTAGTTGCCAGCGGAACGAACGCGGGTTGTCCCGGTGAATACTTCGGGGCAAGATCGGTTGAGGGGCTGGCGAGCGACCAAGGTCATTTCATCACCGCGTGGAATGCTTCGGAGGGTTTGACTGAATCAAGTTTTGAGAACAATTGGGTGGAGGGGAACACTAACACCACTGTAAACGTAGCCTACCGAGGCACAACCCCGAAAGTCGACCATGGTATCTATATCAAATTTGCGGATGACATAACAATAAGGGAAAACCATTTTGAAGGCTGGCCGTTTGAGGGGGAATTTGCTGCACGCGGTCACCTAAAAGTCCGAAACGCAAGTAAAATCAGCATACTCTCTAACGATATCGTCGGAATGCACGTAGACCTACGCCCATCGATTACGCCGGCAACGACGGGTTGGGATATACCAGGCGGCTGGGCACACGGCAATGTGCTAAGACAATCGTGTACGATGATAGCCGACAACCTTTTTGAAGGTGGTGAGGTATCGTACAATGGCGTAAGAAAAGATGGTGAACCAGGGCAGATAACCGCTCAGGTAATGGTCACACGAAATCAGTTCATGCCACACTCTGTTTATTCGGCGCGGCAGGGTTTTCGTATTCGAAGAGGCCAACGGCAACTTGCTATGCACACGAATGACTCCTTTTGGATTGTTAGAGACGACAACACGGACGGAAATGGGCCAGTATCGTTTGACATAACTCGGTGGAACAGAGACGGCGCCGGCGAGGTAGTTGCCAGCGGAACGGACAGGTGGGGAGACGAATGTGGGTGGTAATTGAATAAACTCGCCATACCTTAACCAAATCAAGGGTATTGAGCAGTCAAAATATCTTTGGAAGCACAATAAATAATAGCCGGATTTTTGTTATAGAAATCGGGCTATTATTTATTCATCGCGATAGGTGACAACGATATGGTGTGCGAGCAAGGCGAGTGTAATTGGACAGAGAGATGCCAGAATCTCGACCACTGACTTTAAATGTCAAGATCCATCCGGTTCTAACGCCTGGCAGTCGCAGCAGCTCAGCCCGAGGCTGATGTCTTCTGCGGCGGCCAGGTGCCGGTCTGAGCATCGTATTTCGGGATTGGGAATCCC
>JAPYQV010000534.1 GCA_029937205.1 Alphaproteobacteria bacterium | reverse complement strand
GTGGTCTGCTCCTTGGCCAAATCCTCCGGCAATTCGATCAGCACGGCGCCCGGTTTCTCGGTTTCCGCGACCTTGAAGGCCTTGCGCACGATCTCGGGTATATTGTCCGGATGGTGCACCGTCTGCGCCCATTTGGTGATCGGCTTGAACATGGAAACCGAATCCATGTTCTGGTGGCTTTCCTTGTGCAGGCGTTCGGTATCGGCTTGGCCGATCAGGCACACCAGCGGCGCGCGGTCCATATTGGCATCGGCAACGCCGGTCACCAAATTGGTCGCGCCCGGGCCCAGCGTTCCCAGGCACACGCCGGCTTTGCCGGTGAGGCGGCCATAGGCATCTGCCATAAAGGCGGCCGCCTGTTCATGGCGGCACAGAATGAATTTGATTTTGCTGTCCATGAGCGAAATCATCACATCGGCATTTTCCTCACCCGGAATGCCAAATATATGTGTGACGCCTTCTTTCTCGAGACACTTTACGAAAAGATCTGATGCCTTCATTGAGCTTACTCCCCCTAACTCGTCAAAGCCTGCGTGAAAGCGAAGTATCCAGGCGTTGGCGAGCCGCGTCAACCAATAGTGCAGCAAAATAAAGGGTCTCGCACGCCCGGCGTGGCGCGATGATGAAGGTTTGTTAACCCTAAGCGCCTAACATGAGCAGCGAAACGATGGCACAAAATTTAACCCACAATGCCATGATCGAAGCCCGTGCGGATGACGGCTTCCTGGCTGCATTGGAGGCGCACCGCCGGGGCGCGTTCGATCGTGCCGTGGCGGGCTACCGCCGGGTTGTCGCCGAGACGCCGGCGCATGTCGATGCGTGGGGCAATTTGTGCGCGGCGCTGCTGGCTGAAGGACGCGCCGACGAAGCTGTGGATGCCGGCAAGCGGGCACTCGCACTGCGCCCGGACATGGCGGAGTTACATATTAATGTCGCGGCGGCGCTCAAAACGCTCGGGCGGCTGGTGGAAGCACGCCGTGCCCTGGAACAGGCGATTGCGTTGCAGCCGGACTCGGCATCGGCGCAGGTTAATCTCGGCAATGTGCTGCGCGCTGCCGGCCATGCAGACGCCGCGCTTGAAGCTTATGAATTGGCCGCTGTGTTGGCGCCGGGCGATATCGCCGCCCATTCCAATCAAGGCCTGGCGCTGAAGGATTTGGGCCGCCCCGAAGCCGCCCTTATTCGTTTCCGGCGCGCCCTGGCAGTTAATCCGGGCGCGGCGGAAGTGCATTTTAATCTCGGCAATACGCTGCGCGCAACCGGAACATTGGAAGACGCAACGGAATCCCTCGAGCGCGCCGTTGCGCTCGATCCGGCGCATCTCCGGGTGCGCACCAATCTCGGCGTCACCCTGCGCGATCTCGGCCGCATCGACGCTGCTGTCGATGTTTTCGACGGCGTCATCGCGCTTGATCCGGACTATGCCGACGCCCATTGGAACCGCGCCCTGGCGCTTCTCCTGGTCGGTGATTTCAGGCGTGGCTGGCCGGCCTATGAATGGCGCTGGCAGGCGACCTCGATGACGCCGCGCAGCTTTGCACAGCCGCTCTGGGACGGCGCGCCGCCGGAATGGCGCACCATTCTTCTCCATGCCGAGCAGGGTCTCGGCGACTGCCTGCAATTTATCCGCTACGCACCGCTGGTCGCGGCAAAAGGCGCCAAAGTTGTGGTCGAATGCCCGCCGGCATTGGTCGGCCTGTTGCAGAGCTGTGTTGGAATTTCCGAGATTGTGCCGCGCGGCGCGGCGCTGCCTGAGTTCGATCTGCATGCGCCGCTCATGAGCCTGCCGGCCCTATTGGACACGCGGGCCGACAATATACCCGCTGATATTCCCTATTTGAGCGCGCCCGACAGCGCCGCTTCTGAACTGCGCGCGGCACTGGGGGCAGCCCAGCCGGGCAGCACGAAGATTGGTTTTGTCTGGGCCGACAATCGGCAGCATGAAAATGATCACAACCGCTCCTGCGCCGCCGCCTGTTTCGCGCCGCTGGGCGAGGTCGAGAATGTTTTTCTCTATAGTATGCAGAGGGACGTCGCAGCGAACGCACTTGAGCAGTTGCCGGGCACGGTCGACCTGGCGCCGTTTCTGGATGATTTTTGCGCCACCGCATTTGCCGTCTCGGAGCTCGATTTAATCATCACTGTGGATACCGCGCTCGCCCATCTCGCCGGCGCGCTTGGCCGCCCGGTGTGGCTGCTGCTGCCGCATGCGCCGGAATGGCGCTGGCAGCTCGCGCGTGAGGACAGCCCGTGGTATCCCGACATGCGCCTCTTCCGCCAGACCCGGCCCGGCGATTGGTGTGGTGTGTTCGAGTGCGTCGCCCAGGCGCTCACCACAGGATATTGAACAGGAACGGATGGACCATCGCGCCATTCTGGTGGTAGCCTGCGCCAAACGACGGGAAGTCTGCC
>JAPYQV010000533.1 GCA_029937205.1 Alphaproteobacteria bacterium | reverse complement strand
CATGTGCGACGAGGTGCATAAATGGGACTCGCTCGCCGGCGTCGAGTTCAACCATATGGGCATCGCGGCCAACAATTTGGCGACCCGAAGCGCCTCACACTCGCCCTCGACGTCGAGCTCGGACTGGATGATGGGGGCGACCTCCCACGCCATGGATAAGGACGACATCCTGCGCTATCAGAACGCCTATGTTGAGGCGTCGAAGCGCGCCGTCCAGACCGGCTTCGATGTAATCTATCTCATGGGCGCCGCCGGCTTCCTGCCGGAGCAGTTCCTCTCCAAATTCTACAACAAGCGGACCGACAAATATGGCGGCTCGTTCGAGAACCGGGCGCGCTTTTGGATCGAGACGCTGGCGAAGATGAAGGCGGCGGTGGGTGACGATGCGGCCATCGCGACGCGGATGTCGACGACGCACTATCTCGGCGCCGATGGCATCCAGCCGGAAGAAGATGCGCTCAAGTTTGTCGAGCTCGCGACGAAGGAAGGCCTTGTCGACGTCTGGGACGTGATCACCAGCATTTTCTACGAGTGGGGCGAGCATGCCGGACCGTCGCGCTTCCAAAAATCCAATCATGAGGCGCCCTTTACCAAATTCGTCAAGGGCATCGCGAAAGTGCCGGTCGTCAATATCGGTCGCTTCACCAGCCCCGACGACATGGCCGAGATCATCCGCTCCGGACAATGCGACATCATCGGCACGGCACGGCCCTCGATCGCCGATCCCTTCCTGCCGCGCAAGATCGAAGAGGGCCGGAACGAGGACATCCGCGAGTGTATCGGCTGCAACGTTTGCATCTCGCGCTGGGAACGCGGCGCGCCGTTGATCTGCACGCAGAATCCCACGGCCAACGAGGAATACCGCCGTGGCTGGCATCCGGAGAAATTCGAGCCCGCGCCGGAGCCCTACGGCGTACTCGTCGTCGGTGCCGGCCCCGCGGGCATGGAGTGTGCGCGGGTGTTGGGCGAACGCGGTTATGACGTGCATCTCTGCGAGGCGGAGAAGGACATGGGCGGTCACATGCTCGACGTCATGCGCTATCCGGGCCTGTCGGAATATGGCCGCGTGATCAGCTACCGCGAAACACAGCTCGACAAACTGAAGAATGTCGAAGTGCACACCGGCACCGGCGAGATCAGCGCTGAGGACGTGCTGAAATACGGCGCCGAAAAAATCGTGGTTAGCACCGGCTCGCGCTGGAACAATGATGGCGACAGCTACCTGACGATGGCGCCTCTGCCGGGAATCATCGCTGGAGATGCGCGGTTTCTCACGCCCGAACAGGTCATGGCCGGCAAGGAAGTGGGCGAGCGCGTCGTCGTGCTCGACGCCGATGGTTACTTCACCGGCATTGGCATGGCGGAACTGCTGGTCAACCAGGGCAAGCAGGTCAGCATCGTGACGCAGCATGGCGATGTTGCACCGATGACCCATTACACGCTCGAGTTCGCCAACCTGCAGCGCATGATTCACGAAAAGGGCATTGCCCAGCACACCTACCACTGGGTCGAGGAGGTCGATGTCGGCAACGTCCTCAAGGTCAAGATCTTCAACGTCTTCCGCGACGGCTATCAGCGCACGACCGAGCCCAAGCACAATGAGCTGCCGCGCCGCAGGGGCACGGAATTCATCGAGCTCGAGTGCGACACGGTCGTCCTGGCGACGGGACGGACGCCCAATGACAAGCTCTATCACGATCTCAGCGCGCGCAAGAGCGAGTGGGCGGACCAGGGTATCGAGGGTATCTACCAGGCGGGGGATTGTTATGCGCCGAGATTCACGGCCGATGTCGTGTTCGACGGCCACCGCATCGCGCGAGAGTTGGATTCGGCGCACCCGCAACGGCAAGTGCCCTACATCCGCGAGCGTATGATCTGGGGCATGGATCCGCAGCCGAAGTTTCAGTAGATCTTTGGTCGGCCCTCAAACACCGGGCGAGCGCATCCGCGCTTTTTGGTTTGATCCCTCAAACGTCGGGCGGTCGCGTCCGCTCCCTTGGCTACCTCGTATTAACTCGGGCGCGCAGTCGCGCTTGCCGGAATGCATTATGTATTCCGGTTGGTGGTGCCGTTTGAGAGGCTGAGTTTGTGGCCGGATTTACCGAATTCCACGACTACACGCCCTCCAGAATGCTTCTCGCATTCTAGCAAGCGCGCCAAGCCAAGCGCGCGGATGCGCGTGCCCGGCGATTGAGGGTCTAAAAAAAGAGTGCGCCCGAGCATGCGCGAGGTAGCCAAGGGAGGGGATGCGACCGCCCGGCGTTTGAGGGCGGCGATAATTAGGTTTACCTAATTATGGCCAAACAGGAGGAAAATCATCTGGGGCGTTCCTAAGCGGCTCACCGTGGGCCAACGTTGGCGGGTTGTGCGGGAATTCGCACAGTGGATCGCGTTTGGCGTAGACGGCGTCGTCGCCGA
>JAPYQV010000532.1 GCA_029937205.1 Alphaproteobacteria bacterium | reverse complement strand
GTCATGATCGGCGCCGGCGGCCTCGGCCACATCGGCATCCAGGCCATGGCGGCCTTGTCACCGGCGGAGATAATTGTCGTCGACAAGTCCGATATCGCGCTTGAGCTGGCCAAGGAGAGCGGCGCCCACCACACGATCAAAGCGGACGGCAACGAGACCGAAGCGGTGCTCGAGCTGACCCAGGGCCGCGGCGCGGAGGCGGTGATCGATTTCGTCGGCGAGGGCGGCTCCATCGAGAAGGGCCTGGCGATGACGCGCAACGCCGGTTCCTATTACATTGTCGGTTATGGCGGGAAGATCGAAATTCCGGCTATCGAAATGATCATCACCGAGAAGACCATTGTCGGAAATCTGGTCGGCACCTATGCCGAGCTGGTCGAACTGATGGCGCTGGCCGATCGCGGCCTGGTCAATCTCGCCACCAAGGAATACAAGCTCGCCGACGCCAACCAGGCGCTGCACGATCTCCATGCCGGCACCATCAAGGGCCGCGCCGTTCTTATTCCTTAAACAAGCGCGCTAAGTTCGGCGCTGCAGGTATCGGGCGCACTGGCGGTCAAGCTTGCGGCGGCAAGGCCGTGTTCAACCGCCGGCGCTAATGATGCGCCGGCGAGATGGGCCGCCATCACACCGGCGGCAAAGGCATCGCCGGCGCCATTCACGTTCACCACGGCACAGGCCGGCGCGGGATAGATTTCACACGCCTCTTGCGTCGCAACCGCCACACCTTCCTCCCCCAACGTTACAAAAACCAGCTTTGGACCCAACGCCCGTAGCGTATCACCTGCCGCCAGGGCCTCCGCCGCCGTCTCGACGCGCTCCTCGAGCAGCGCCGCCGCCTCGGCCCGGTTGGCAAACAACATTTCAAACCGGCTGAGATGAGATGCGAGACGGGGCGCCTTGGCGGGCGAGACCGCGAGCGCCGCCAAATGCACACCATCGGGCGCAGCCGTGGCGAGCGCGCCAATACCCGCCTCTGGCAGGTTGGCGTCAATCGCCCAGAGCGGCCAAGTTGTGAGGCGGGGCGCCAACGCCTTCAGCCGCGCCGCGTCCAGCAGATCATAGATATCGGCATCGGCCAGCCCGCACAGCAATTCTCCTTCGGTATCGAGTACGGCAGTATAGGACGCCGTCGTGCGCGCGGCGATATGTTCGACATCGACGAGATCGATACCGGCAGCCGCCAGCTCCTCAGCGATCGCCTCACCTTGCTTGTCGGCGCCGAGCACGCTCACCAGTTTCACCCGTTGCCCGAGGCGCGCCAGATTGAGCGCAACATTGCGCGCCACGCCGCCATGTGAGGACGTCACGGTCACCGGATTCGAGGCACGTCGCACAAATTCTGCCTGGCAGCGCGCAATGCGGTCGTTATGCGCCGCACCCACACAGACGATGCCCATGGTCCTATTGTCATGCTCCATGCGCCGGATGATAACCGTATTCCGCGGCACCTGGGGCGCTCATTCCACGGGTTGCCTCGCCGGCACTCATTTTTTTGAGAAAGCGGAAATGCGAACGCAACAAGCCGAAAAAGCCGGCGCCGAACTTGCTTTTCGCCGGGCCACGGAAGCCCATGCCAACGCAGCACCTGCGTTCAACAACCTCGCCCATGTGTTGGCCGAACAGGGCCGCAAGCGCGAAGCCATCATCGCAGCCAAATGCGCGGTGGCATTGGGCGGCAGCCAAGCCGAAACCTACCGCACGACGTTGCGCGAGGTTGGCGGCGCGCCCACGCCAGTCAAAACCACCCAGGTTCGCCGGGAAACATCGGTTACCGCCTCGGATATCAAGCGGGTGATCGCGCGCAAAATCGATGTCGGTCCGTTTGACGGTCACTGGCGCGGCGTTGCCGAGTTTATTTCCGGGCCGGCCTGCCATGGCAGGGTCGGTATCGACATGAGAATCAAAGACTCACGCGTCAGCGGCGGCGTTCAGGTGCGGGCAAATTCGCACGGCACCGGCATGTACCGCATGTCGGGCACGATCAGCCCGGCTGGCGCCCTGGTCAATACCCACGCCGGCAGACAGTTCGTGTTCAAGCTCGAAGGCGGCCTGGAAAAGGCGTCGGGCCGGGGCAGCTTCACCGTCGCCGGCCTGTGCACCGGCATATGGAGCGTCAAGCGCAGCGCCGACACCACACGTTCCGCCTCGGCGCAACCCAGCCAGACCAAGCGCCAGGATGTGTCGCGCACGCAGCCCGTCCGCGCGCAATTGGTCGAGCTGCAAGCCCTGCGCGATCAGGGCCTCATCACGGCCCGCGAAGCAGCCACCAAGCGCAAGCAAATCCTCTCAAGCCTCTAAGAGGAAGCGCTGCCCCGCGCTCTCGGCGGGGTTTGATGATTATGGTCGGGGCGAGAGGATTTGAACCTCCGACCCCCTGCTCCCAAAGCAGGTGCGCTACCAGACTGCGCCACGCCCCG
>JAPYQV010000531.1 GCA_029937205.1 Alphaproteobacteria bacterium | reverse complement strand
CCCTAGACGGCCGCTGCCTGCAAGACCAGCGTGCGCCGGTTGAGGGCGGCGTGATGAACATGGCAAATCGCCACCGCGAGCGCATCGGTAGCGTCCATATCGGCCGGCTCGCAGCCCGGCAACAGGTGGCGGACCATGACGTCAACTTGGTGCTTGTCGGCATGGCCGGCGCCGACCACGGATTTTTTGATCTTGTTGGGCGAATATTCGAAGACGCTGAGGCCGACCAGCGCCGGGGCAAGCAGCACAACGCCGCGCGCCAAGCCCAATTGCAGGGTAGAGCGCGCGTTTCGATTGACAAAGGTTTCCTCGACCGCGGCTTCCGTCGGCGACCAGCGCGCCAGCACCTCGGCCAAGCCGTCGTGCAACTGGCGCAAGCGCTGCGCCGTTTCCAGACTGCTGTCGGTCGCCACGGAACCGTTGGCGATATGGCGCAGGTTATTGTTCTCCGCTTCGATCACGCCCCAACCGGTATTGCGCAATCCGGGGTCGAGCCCGATATAGCGCCGGGCACCGGTCATGCCGAGAGCTTTTGCATGACGTCATCGCTGACGTCGAAATTGGCGGCGACATTTTGCACATCGTCGCAATCATCCAACGCCTCCATCAGCTTAAAGAGGGACTCCGCCGCCTGCTCGTCGATCGGGATGGTGGTCTGCGCCTTCCATATCAGGCCGGCGTCCTCGGGTGCGCCAAATTTTTCGCTCAGCGCATCGCTCACTTCGCCGAAATCATCCGGCGCGCAAAATACCTCATGCCCGTCATCATCGGATTCGCAATCGCTGGCACCGGCCTCAATAGCGGCTTCGAACATATCGTCGGCGCTCGCCGCCGCGCTCTCGAAACGGATCGATCCGAAGCGTTCGAACATGTAATTCACACTGCCCGATTCACCGAGGGCGCCGCCGTGCTTGTTGAAGATCGAGCGCACTTCCGCCGCGGTGCGGTTGCGGTTGTCGGTCATGGCATCGACCATCAGGGCAATGCCGCCGGGGCCGAAGCCTTCATAGCGAAGCTCGTCATAATTGACGTCGTCTTCACCGCCCTGGGCCTTTTTGAGAACCCGCTCAATATTCTCTTTCGGCACACTTTGCGCCTTGGCGGCGGCAATCGCGGTGCGTAGGCGGGCATTATGATCCGGATCGGGTTGGCCGGTCCGGGCAGCGACGATGACCTCGCGCACCAATTTGGCAAAGCGCTTGGCGCGCTTGGCATCCTGTGCGCCCTTGCGGTGCTGAATATTCGCCCATTTTGAGTGTCCTGCCATTCTTGCCTCGATACGCTATCTAGTGAATACGCTATGTAGTTGTGCCACCTCGCCAGCATACCAAATCCTGTGTCATTTCACAGCCTTAGCAATAGCTTGGCAATATGGCCGAATTGCGGCGGCGCCGTGCCCGAACTATTCGCAGGGGAACATAAGCGCCAATGCCTGAACCGCGCCCAAGGCGGCGGGCTGATCCAGGGCTTCCGGGTGTTGTTCGAAATAGAGCCAGATGCCACGGCCGACCTTTTCCGGCGGCGCGTCGATCGGACAGAACAAGGCGATGGCAGAGGCCGACAAGCCAGCTTCGTGCATATCCACGATGCCGGCGATATAGGACAGGCAAACATGCGGCGCGGCGCCGCCGCAGGCGTCATACAATGCTTGGCCCGTGGTTGCGACATAGGCCTTGGGCGCGATTACCGGAACAAACGCCAATGCGCCGGCGATTGCCGCAACGCCGGCCGCCGCCTGCAAACGTTTCACAATCAAGCGCATGTGCCCAGTCCTTTAACTCGTTCGGCGCGAAATCTGAGGCGCGTATAATCCGTCACCCAACGCCCTTCCGGGCACAGCTGGTCGCGGCAAAGTTCCTCGGCGCGTGCCATCACCTGAGCTTCGCCGCCGGCCGGCGCCGCCGCGAGAAAATTGCCGCCGAACATCCTAATCCAGTCACTGAGGCCGTTCGGACAATTGTCGAGCGGCGTCGGGCGGGCAAAATAGCGCAAATGGGTGACGTCGAAGCCGCCCGCCTCCAATAATGTGACATATTGCCCGGTACGCGGAAAATACCACGGAAATTTGACCTCATCGCGTGCCACCGACTGCTCCGCCAAGGCCTGATAGAGCGCCTCGGTGATCGTCACGACATTGCGGTGGGCGCCCATTTCGGCGACGAAACGGCCACCAGGGCGGAGCGCCCGGGCGACGTTGGCAATGACCGGCTCAGGCTCTTTGATCCAATGCAATACGGCGTTGGAGAAAACCGCGTCAATTGGGCCGGCAACGGCAAAATCCTCTCCCCGGGCGCAGATAAACTCGATATCCGGGTATTTTTTCTTGGCCAGCGAGATCATCTCCGGATCGCCGTCGATGCCGGTCACCTCGCAGCCCAGGGCGGCAATCTCGGCGCTGAGTTGGCCAACGCCGCAGCCCAGGTC
>JAPYQV010000530.1 GCA_029937205.1 Alphaproteobacteria bacterium | reverse complement strand
AAAGTGCACTGGGACAGCGAAATACTACCCGCCTCGCCTGACATGGCTAAAGCGCTCGGCGTCGTCAGCCGAACTCTTGTGTTTGCCAATTTTTACACGTGGTACGTGGAGAAAGGACGCCCCGCAGAATCTGGAGTTATCTCCTATCGCGTTGACCGCTGTAAATTTCGGTTCGAAGAAGAGTTTCGCCGTAACATTGTGAGCAGCAACTTGTCCTAGTGAAACATTGAAGACAACCGTTTAACGGGATAGGGCGAACCGTACTATCGTAGACATAGAAATTATTGTGTATCGAATTGATCTGATGGGATCGAAGGCGCTTGTGTCGATGGCCTGGAAAAATTACCGGGTTGCGATGACAAGGAAAATTATATGACCCCCAAAGAAGTCGCAGCTGCCTTTGTAGCAGCTCACAATGCGCATGACGTAGACAAGATGATGAGTTATCTAACTGAAGATAGCGTGATGATCGATGTTGCGGCGCCAATTCCCTTAGACAGTAAAAAGGATGTACGCAAATTATATGAAATGATCTTCGCAGCGATTGATATCAATTTCGAAATTACAGGAATGATCGCTGAGGGAAATAAAGTCTTTGCGGCCATACGTACGACGGGTTCAGGTATAGGTGTTTGGATGGGCAAAGATCTTAAGGGTGCTAAGTGCGAAGTTTTTGAAGGCATGTTTGCAGAAATACGTGGCAACCAGATTGAGAAAACTATGTTCTACAGTGATACCGCAACATTATCACAACAACTCGGAGATTATTCACCCGCCATTAATATGGACCCAGAAGTCTCGGACATTATGTAAAGTAAGAGCGTCATTACATATGTTTTTTAGAGAGAATTGGTATTGCTCCCTTGGGGAGGGGTGCTCCGTAGCCTCGTCTGATGTAAATCCTTTCCGCTATTTCAACAGTTCAACCGAGAGCATCCGCCTCACGATTTGGAGCGCTGTGTCGCGCTGAAAGATCAACCATTTGAGAGGGCGGCGCGGATGGCGCGGCGTTAGTTGTTGTGCCTTGGCTAAGTGGCAGCAGTTAGCATCCTAACAGTTTCGCTATCGGGAACTTTGGAGACCCGTTCCATTTAGTCTGACAGCGCCATACGGTCGTGTGTAGCGCTCCATGTCCCGCATTTTCTTTGCCATCGTCCGCTTCACGACCGATAATGCCCCTAGGTGCGTAGCGATTTACGGGAGGAAGCGATGGAAACGCGCGAGGTCCGCATGGCCATGGCCGACCGCGTGGAGTTGGCCGGGCGGCTCTATCTCCCAGACGGCGCAGGGCCGCACCCGGCGGTGGTGATGAGCCACGGCTTCAGCGGCCTCATGGACATGGGGCTCGACCCCTATGCCCACGCCTTTCAAACGGCAGGGCTCGCCTGTCTGGTCTACGACCACCGCAACTTCGGCGACAGCGGCGGCAACATCCGCCAGGAAATTGACCCCTGGCAGCAGATCCGCGACATGCGCGAGGTGATCGCGCACGCCCGCATACAGGACGCGGTGAATGCGGCCCGCGTCGGCCTCTGGGGTACCAGCTATTCCGGCGGCCACGTGCTAGTGATTGGTGCCGTCGATCGGCGCGTTTCCTGCGTCGTCAGCCAGGTTCCAGTGACCACCGGCTCAGGCGCAATCGAACGCATGGTGACGGCGTCTGAGATGCCGGCCTTCCTGGACAGCATCTACGAAGACTATGACGCCCGCGCTCGTGGCGATGCGCCGGCCACTGTGCCGGTCTACCAGCCCGGCGGCGAGACCGCCGTGTGGGCGGAGAAGATGGGCGCCGGTACTGCCTACCGCAACGAGGTGACGCTCCGCAGCCGCGATTTGTGGCTAGAATACGAGCCCTCGTCCTTTATGCACCGGATCAGCCCGACGCCCTTGCTGATGATCATTGCCGCGCACGACACCCGCGTGCCGACCCGCGACCAGTTGAAGGCCTACCACCAGGCGCTGGAGCCTAAGGAGCTGCTACTGCTCGACGGCGCGCACTACGATCCCTACATGTCGCGGCTTGACGAGGCGAGCGCGGCCGCGCGCGACTTCCTGGTAAAGCACCTGAAGCCGTGAAAATTCTCCGTTCTATGTACCACTTCCTGATAGAGTCTCGGATACCGGCGATCGCATGTTCAAAGCTCGGGGGTCACCAACTGGAACTCGCCACGTCAGGTCAATCGGTGGCTGCAGGATGCCTTACCGGACGACCTGTATTCGCGGTGGCCAAGAACACCAAAGAGCCGTGCACTCAAGGTCGGCGGTGAAGTTATCAAGCCAATGCTTCCCGAAATGCCAGCCAACCTGCGGCGAATTCTGTCCACCTATCTCTTCCGGAAGGACCGGGCCAAGCTTGTTGCAAGCTTCGGCGAGGGCATTGACACGTTAAGTAGGTGGCCGTGGCTGCCGGGTATCGGTACCGTCACC
>JAPYQV010000529.1 GCA_029937205.1 Alphaproteobacteria bacterium | reverse complement strand
TATGGCCATGTGGAATCGCCGCACCATTGGGCACGGCATCTCCTGCGCCTCAGGGACTTACAGGCGCGCACCGGCGGCTTCACCGAATTCGTGCCGCTGCCCTTCGTTCACATGGAAGCGCCGATCTATCTCAAAGGCAAAGCCCGCAAAGGCCCGACCTATCGCGAAGCGATCCTGATGCACGCCGTTGCGCGCCTCGCGCTCCATCCGCATATCACCAATATTCAGACGTCGTGGGTGAAGATGGGGCCAGAGGGCGCAAAGGCCTGTTTGCAAGCCGGCGCCAACGATATGGGCGGCACGCTGATGAACGAAACTATCACACGTTCCGCCGGCGCATCCTGGGGGCAGGAATTGGCGCCCGAATCCATGGATGCGCTGATCAGCAGTATTGGCCGCACGCCCAAGCAGCGCAGCACGCTTTACGGCCCGGTTGAGAGCGAGCGCATCGACGCTTCCCGCCTCGCTCAACCGCTCTCCCAAGTTATTAACAATTCACCCCAGCGTATTAAAAATTCACAAGTTACCCATGTCTGATTATTCCGAGAATTGGGAAATTCCAACCGCCAATCGGCCCAAGACGGGTGATTTTAAATTCGATCTGGATACCACTCTGTCATCGGTGTTTGCACTGCGCTCTGAGATCCCGGAGGACGCTTTCACGGCCCAGGTGCTGGGCACGGAACGCATGGGCAATGGCGTTCTCATTCGCGCCGACGGCCTCGTCCTCACCATCGGCTATTTGATCGCCGAAGCCGAAACGATATGGCTGCTTTCCAACCAGGGCGACGCCATCCCGGCCCATGTGGTCGCCTATGACCACAATACCGGCTTCGGTCTGGTGCAGGCCTTGGCACGGATTACAACGCCGCCCATCGCGCTCGGAAATTCACAATCGACGGAGATCGGGGATCCGGTCATCATGGCCGGGCATGGCGGTCAACGTCATGCGCTCAGCGCCTGGATCGCCGCAAAACGCGAATTTGCCGGCTATTGGGAATATCTGCTCGACGAAGCCATCTTCACCACGCCGCCCCATCCCAATTGGGGCGGCGCGGCCCTCCTCAACGCCGAAGGTAAACTGATCGGTATCGGATCGCTATTCGTCCAGCAGGTGGATGAATATGACACCCAGGTCGATGGCAATATGATCGTGCCCGTCGAATTGCTCGATCCCATTCTCGATGATTTATTGAAATACGGAAAAAGCCAGCACCCGCAACACCCCTGGCTCGGCGCCTACACGGCAGAGGCGGATGGCCAGTTGATTGTGGCCGGGCTGGCGGAAGACGGGCCGGCGGAAAGTGCGGATGTGCAGGTCGGCGATGTGGTTTTGGCGGTTGCCGGCGAACCTGTGAACGATCTCGCCGCCATGCTGCGCAAAACTTGGTCGCTCGGTAGTGCCGGTGTGGAAGTTCCACTGACCCTGCTGCGCAACGGAGAGATTACCGATGTCAACATCTCCTCCTCGGACCGGATGCTCTATATGAAATCGCCCAAGATACATTAATCCGAAGAGGATTGAGACGAGAAGATATGACGTCAAACCCTTTGGACGGCTTTACCGTCGACCCTGAAGATATCCAATTTATCGGCGAAGACCTGCAACGCCCGGAATGCATTCTGGCAGAGCGTGATGGCACGCTGTGGAGGCGCCGACGCGCGCGGCGGCGTTGTGCGTATCGCGCCCGATGGGTCGCAGCAGCTCATTGTCAGCGCCGAGCAGGCAGGATTTTCCGATGCCGCAGGGGAGGAGGCCCGCTTTACAGAGGGCACGCTTCCGAACGGCCTCGCCTTCGCCGAGAACGGCGACCTATTGATTGCCAATTTCGGTACCGATCTGCTCTCACAAATGAGCCGCAGCGGCGAAACCGTAACCTTGCATGACAACATCGACGGCAAGCCCATGGGCAAGGTGAATTTCGTGCTACGGGATTCGAAGAACCGTATCTGGATTACAATTTCGACCCGGGCGGTGAATTGGATGCGCTCCTTCACCCCGGATGTGGATGACGGCTATGTCGCCTTGGTGGATCAAGGGACAATACGCATCGTCGCCGATGGCTTCACCTTCACCAATGAAATCAGGCTCGATGCCAAGGAAGAATTTCTCTATGTGGTGGAGACCACTGGCAAGCGAATATCGCGCCTGCGTGTTCAAGACGATGGCGAGCTGACCGGGCGGGAGGTTTTCGGCCCATCAAACCTTGGCAAAGGTTTCCCTGACGGCATCGCATTTGATGCCTTCGGCAACCTCTGGGGCACCTTGATCATGTCCGATCAGCTCTTCGCCCTGATCCCTGAAGGCGAGTGCCGCATCCTCTTTGAAGACGGCGACGATGAAGCCACCGATGCTTTGGAAAAGGCTTTCCATGCGCGCCAGATCACGCCCGAACTGATGCTCGCCGCGTCCGGCAAGGTGGCGCCCTGGATGGC
>JAPYQV010000528.1 GCA_029937205.1 Alphaproteobacteria bacterium | reverse complement strand
AGCTATACCAAACCTTCACTGCCCAACTGGCAGTCCTACCAGAAGAGACGCTGGTCTATCCCGGCCATGATTATATCGCCAACAATCTCGAATTCACCCTCGACCGCGAACCGGGCAACAAAGCCGCCCAGGCTTTGCTCGACGACGTCGCCGATCAAGATCCTAATGCGCCGCTGGTCTCGACCCTGGCGTTGGAAAAAGAGGTCAACACATTCTTCCGCCTGAACAACCCCTCAGTCATCGCGCAGCTGCGCGAAAGTTTCCCCGATCTGCCGACGGAGGTCGACGCCAAGACGGTGTTCGTCAAATTGCGCGAGCTGCGCAATAACTGGTAATTAAAACACCGCCTGCACCGCGAAGGTGGCTAAATCGATGTTGGCGCCGCAGACGATAATGCCGACACGCTTGCCCTGAAGGCGCGCCCGCAAGGGGCCGCACAGTGCTGCCGTCGCCGCGGCGCCGGCGGGCTCTACCGCCAACTTCATTTCGAGAAATAAAAGGCCCATGGCGCGGCGCAGGGCGTCGTCATCGACGAGAACGATCTCATCCACATTGGCTTTGCAGAGGGCGAAGGAATAGGGCAAGGCATAGGGCGCGCCAAGACTGTCGGCGATGGTGCGCACTTTATCGATGGTTTGAGGTGACCCGGCTTCGAAGCTCCGCGCCATACTGTCCGCGCCTTCGGGCTCGACGCCAAAGACTTGGCAATCGGGCTGTACCAGTTTGAATGCGCTGGCGACGCCGGCGCAGAGTCCGCCGCCGCCGATAGGCACGATCAGCGCATCGAGTGCCGGCGCCTGGCGCGCAAACTCCAATCCTAGCGTCGCCGTGCCGAGTGCCGTCAGCTCGCCCTCGAAGGGGTGAACGAAAGTGCGCCCTTCCGTTTGCTCGATTTCTTCCACCAGTTCGAAAGCCCGGTGGACATCATCGGCGAAGACGACTTCGCCACCATAAGCCTGACACGCGGCAACACGAAAGGGATTGGCGCTTTTCATCATCACCACTTTGGCGCTGGCGCCCAGCTTCTGCGCGGCAAAAGCCGTGGCAATGGCGTGGTTTCCGGCGCTAACGGCGGTGACGCCCTTGGCCAACGCTTCTTCCGACAGACTGAGAAGATTAATCAGCGCGCCGCGCGCCTTGAAGGTGCCGGTGTGCTGAAAAAGCTCGAGCTTGAGCACCGCCTCCGTGCCATCTCCCACAGCAGCGCGCATGGCCGGACCGCGCCAATTGTGCACCGGCGTTGCGACCACCTTGTCGGCAATATCCGTTAGGGCGGCTTCAATCGCTGCCAATTTGAGCGCTTCGGCCATTAGTTTTGCGCCGCCAAAAATTTTTGTACCGCGGCGGTAAATGCGTCTGGCTGCTCCAGATTAGAGAGATGCGAGGCCGGGTTGAGCTCGACATATTCGGACCCGGCAATCGCGGCCTGCATGGCACGCATGCCCTCAGCCGGCGTGGCGATATCTTGAGCCCCGGCGATAAACAGCACTGGTTTGTCGATCGCCGACAGGCGCGACATGTAATTCAGGCTTTGCACGGCGCGGGCACAGCCGGCATATCCCACCGGCGGTGTGGTGCGCACCATTTCCCGCACATCGTCGAGAAACGCGGGGGCTGCGGCGCGCAATTCCTTGGTGAACCAGCGCGCTACCGTGCTCTCGACAAGCGGCTCCATGCCCTGATCCAACGCAATTGCGACGCGCTTATCGAATAATCCCTTGAAATCCGGCGTTACGTCGGCGCGCGAATTGCAAATCGTCAGACTCTTCACCCGGTCCGGATGGTTGAGGCCGAGGCCCATCGCCGTCATGCCGCCCATGGAAAGGCCGAGGAAATGGCATTGATCGATACCGAGCGCCGTCATCAACCCGGCGGCATCATCGGCGAGCATATCGAAATTATAATTGCCCGACGTTGCCTCACTGGCGCCATGGCCACGTTGGTCATAGCGCACCACCCGATAGTCCGTGGCCAGAACCGCGACCTGCTGGTCCCACATGGATAAATTTGTCGCGAGCGAATTGCTCAGCATCAGCCACGGCGCACCCTCGGGACCATTCAGGCGGCAGTTGAGGGAGATGCCGTTTGCTTCGATTTTCATTGTTCCTCCGTCAGGGCTTGTGCGGCACGTCGTAGTTGGACCAAGTCTGGGCGTAGTTGTGTGAGCTGATTTCAATGATGTTGCCCCAGGGATCCTCGCAATAGCACACCTTGTAGGGCTTGTCGGGCCATAGCTTCCACACCTTGGAGCGCTGCTTGCCGCCGTTTGTATCGATGTTCTTGGCCAGCGTTTCGATCTCCGGGTCGGTCAGACAAATGTGGAAAATACCGGTTTTCCAATACTCGAAATTATCGCCCCGACGCTCGCTTTTGGGATTAGAGAATTCGAACAATTCGATGCCGACGCCGTCTCCGGTGATCAGATGGGCGAGCTTCATC
>JAPYQV010000527.1 GCA_029937205.1 Alphaproteobacteria bacterium | reverse complement strand
GTGCTCGACTATGTGGTGGCGCACGAAGTCGCCCATTTACGGGAATTGAACCACAGCGCCCGCTTCTGGTCTGAGGTCGCCAGACTGGTGGGTGAATCCAAGGCCGAACGCGCTTGGCTACGCCGCAACGGCACCCAGCTCAGACGCTACGGTTAAGATGCCTGCCTCGATGATTTGACCGTCTTCATCATCGCCCTAGAAGTTTCTTTATTTTTCCGTGAGCGCCATGAAGACCTCGTTGGTCTTGTGATCGTGATGCAGCGTGCCCTTGCCCGGCGCGCAGCGCACGATGGCGACATTGAAGCCGCGATTGTCGGTGATCGGGATAATCTGCTCCGGGTCTTCGCTGACGCCTTTGCCGATGACCTGATAGATCTCGCGTTCCTGGCCCGGGATAATGGCATCGAGCATGGGCCGGCTGCTGCCCTCAAGGTCTTTGAAACGCGCCACCCGCGTGCGCTCGAATTCCTCGACGCTGATCACCGTATTGTTCACAGAATCCGCCGCAGAATCCGTCATTTTGTTGCTCCAACTCTCAGACATACATGTGCCCGTTCTATTCGGCGGCTGAATTCAATACCGCCAGGTCGCCGTTTTCGTCGAGGCCAATGCCATGCTCACGCGCCATATCGATGGTTTCCTGCGGCCACTCAACTTTGCCCGGATCGGTGCCGCCGACAATCGCCATCATCATGGCTGTTTCGTCGCCGGCATTGCGGAAGCCCCGGCTCAGTCCAATCGGCACGGATACGGTATCATACTGCTCTAAAATGACTTCATGCTGCGTGCCATCCTTGTTTTGCCAGTAGATCGACCACTTTCCGGTGAGCGCAAAGAACACTTCAATGGTTGAGTGAATATGGTTTGACGCGCCTTTGCCGGGCTCGGCCTTGATCAGACCGAGGTTGAAATCGCGATTGTCTAAAATCGGCGGCACAAGCTCTTTGTCCTCGACCACACCGCGGCCGATAATGTTGTACAGATCACGCTCATATCCGGGGATGAGTGCATCGACAAAGGCCTTGGCGCTCGATTTCAGTTCGGAATAGCGCCCGACGCGCTCGCTCTCCATATATTCAGGTGAGGCATCAATCCGTTCGACCATTTTCTTGTTCCTTCGATGATGTAAACAGGCCGCCACTACGCCCGGCGCTAAAATCCCTAATATGAGCCGCAATATTTCATGAATTGGGTGATGCGCCAAGGCCGCAGGCGTGTGGCAAATTGCCCTTGCCTTGCGGCAGATATTCAATATAAATGAATAAAATGATTATTGTTCAAAATTTACACGACCTTGATCGATGAATAAAATGACAGCCGCTCCGGCTGAGGATACCCAGGCCCAGATCATACAGGCGGCGACCGAGCGCTTTCGCCATTATGGCTACCGCAAGACCACCATGGCAGAGGTAGCGCGCGATTGCAGCATGTCGGCTGGCAATCTCTACCGCTATTTCGAGAGCAAATCGGATATCGGTGCTGCTGTGAGTGTCGCCTGGTTTGAGGCCTTGCATCAAACCGTGCGCGCCGCCATTGCCCAGCCCGGCTTCAGCCCGCGGCAAAAACTCGAAGCCTATGTGCTGGGGGTCAATCGCTTTACTCTGGAAAGCCTTCGCAATACGCCGCACATTCAGGAGATGGTGGATTTTCTCAGCGAGGAGCGGCGCGATCTTCTCGAATCACACCTCACCACCTGTCACGAAATCGTATCCGGCATTCTCGAAGAGGGCGTTGCGCGCGGCGATTTTGACATTCCCGATGTTGCGAAAACGGCCCGTGCCGTGCTGAACGCGATCGTCCGTTTTGAATATCCGCCGCTCTTGGCATTGAGCGAGCATGCCAACCTCGACGACGAAGTGCGCGCGTTGGTTGGCTTGATCGTCGATGGCCTGGGCCATGGCCGTAACGGGGCGACATCTTAAATCAGGGCGCTCGGCTCACTAAATCAAATTGAATTCGTTCACTCTTCACTGAACGGAATATCTGGGAGGTCAAATTGACCGAAATAACTGCGGGAGCTGCGCGATTGGAAACTTTTGGCGTCGGCGTATTGCGCTGGCGTTGGCCGATCATCGCGTTAACCCTCCTCTTCGTGGTCTTCATGGCCGCCGGCGGGCAATACATCAAAATCAGCAATGACAGCCGCATTTTCTTCAGTGAGGACAATCCGCAACTGATCGCTTTTGAGGCGCTCGAAGCGACTTACACCGAAGCCAACACCGTTCTGATCGCCGTTGCGCCCAAGCCGGATACGCAATCGACCAGCATATTCACCAATGATGCGCTCGCCGCCGTTTCCGAACTTACGGAATTGGGCTGGCTTCTGCCGTTTTCCACGCGCGTCGATTCGCTCACCAATTATTCCCATACCTGGGCCGATGAAGACGAATTGATCGTCGAGGATCTGGTGCCGGTCACCGGTGAGCTGAGTATTCAGGAC
>JAPYQV010000032.1 GCA_029937205.1 Alphaproteobacteria bacterium | reverse complement strand
GATACGATCCTCGCCCTGGCGCTGGATGGTCGGCTCGGAAACACCGGTTTCATCAATCCGTCGGCGGATAATCTCGATCGACTGACTCAGTGCAGAGCTCTTCCGTTCCACCACGGCACCCTCAGTCAGAAAAAGTTCGAAGGCACCTCCGTCGTTACTCTCAACCTGCACCTCGCGGTCCAGATCAGAGAGTAAATCGTAGGCGGCATCGCGGTTCTCAAGCGTGGTCAATTGAAATACCACCTTCAACCCACGCCGCTTGAGGCCGGTATATCCGATACGCTCGCCGCGAAGGGCGGTACGTACATCGTCCACCAACGCCTCGATGCGCTCGATCAACACTTTCTCGATCTGCACTTCGAGCAGCAGATGGGAGCCGCCCTGCAGGTCAAGACCGAGATTGACCTGCTGGCTTGGCAACCAATCCGGATAGGATTCGCCGAGCGACTTCTGGCTGAACAGGTTCGGTAGAGCAAATAGCACCGAGGCCGCACAAATCAGCACGACGACAATTACCTGCCAGAGACGGATACGCAGCATGGTTGAGTGTTACGATTCAGACGGAGGTGAGCCCAAAGGATTATTTGTCGGGTTTTTCCCCAGACGAATCATCCTGCGAATCATCTTGCGAATCATCATCCTCGAATTCGCCGTCATCTTCATACTCCTCCTCTTCGTAGC
This sequence comes from Alphaproteobacteria bacterium, assembly GCA_029937205.1. Lineage (GTDB taxonomy): Bacteria > Pseudomonadota > Alphaproteobacteria > UBA828 > UBA828 > PTKB01. Next base: position 12,502 of record JAPYQV010000032.1, on the reverse strand, counting down.
TCCCCTCCTCCTCATAATCCTCTTCTTCATCTTCTTCATCGAAGTCGGGATCGGGGCGGCGGATTACTTCGGAAATCATATTACGCATGACGCGAACCCGGACATTGGGCGCAATTTCGACCAGGAGATTATCGTCCCGCCCGATCTTGACCACATGGCCGACAATGCCGCCATTGGTCACGATATCGTCGCCGCGGTGCACTTCGCTCAGCATGGCGCGATGCGCCTTCTGTTTTTTCTGCTGCGGACGGATCAGGAGAAAATAGAAAACAACAAAAATCAGCACCAGCGGCAGGATTGCACCAATGCCACCCAGGCCGCCTTCGCCTTCGCCGCCCTGACCCTGTGGACATGCGGTCAAACCAAACAGGACCAATCCCAGCAGGCTTACTTTTCCCGCCACCGCGAGATTTCCCGCCTTGGCAAACAATCGAGGCATATTTCTTCCTCTCCTCTAATTCAGGCCCTTTGGGCCCCCAAAAATTGCTCCGCAAGATAGGCAATAAAAGCCGTACGGGCAAATGGTAATACGCGCCGCGATGTTGACCGTGGATGCGCTTATGAATAGGTTGCGCGGGCTTTTAATAATAATGCCCGTTCAGGTTCTCGCATGACCGACCCAAATACAGAAGCGTTGTTGCACCGCATCGCGGATGCGCTGGAGCGCCTGGCACCGCCGGGACGGGTGGACGCGCCTTTGGATTCCGCCGACGCCTTCGTTTGGCACGCCGAAGGCGAGTATCTCGAATCCGTTCGTCACATCAACCGGGTGGATTTGGGCCTTCTGAAAGGCATCGATCAGGTGCGCGATTTGTTGTACGAGAACACCCAGCGATTCGTCGCCGGGTATTCCGCCAATAATGCTCTTCTCTGGGGCGCGCGCGGCATGGGCAAGAGCTCGCTGATCAAGGCGGTGCACGGCGCCATCCACAGGGAACAGCCGGGCAGTCTGGCGTTGATTGAGATTCACCGCGAAGAAATCCCCTCCCTGCCCCAGCTTTTGGTGAAACTGCGCGGGCACGCGCGCCGCATGGTCCTGTTCTGCGACGACTTATCCTTCGATTCTGACGACACCACCTATAAATCCCTCAAGGCTGTTCTCGAAGGCGGTATCGAAGGCCGGCCCGACAACACGATCTTTTATGCCACATCGAACCGGCGCCACCTGATGGCGCGGGATATGATTGAGAACGAACAATCTACCGCCATCCACCCAAGCGAAGCGGTGGAGGAAGCCGTTTCATTGTCGGACCGATTCGGTCTTTGGCTCGGATTCCACACCTGCGACCAGCAAACCTATTTCGACATGATCGAAGGTTATGTCGCCTATCACGGCATTGAGGTGTCGCCTCAGGAATTGAAAGCCGCAGCCATTGAGTGGACCATGACACGCGGCGCCCGCTCGGGCCGAGTCGCCTGGCAATTCGTGCAGGATTTGGCCGGGCGCAAGGGATCGCCGCTCAAAAGCGAATAGAGCTGTACGCAACGGGATTTCTTTTTGCGGCAAGTTTCAGGTGCTGTCATGCGGCTACCGCGGCGAACCGCCAGGCGCGGCTGGATTCCGCGAAAAATGCGCCGAATAACAAAACAATGCCAATTTTATTGTTTTAAATCAATGGGTTAAATTTTCAAATGAATAAAATTAGCTACAATTTCGCCAAATATTTCACCGGATTGACCGGTTTGCCGTTGCGGCGTAATTCAAAATGCGCCTGCGGCGAGGAGACGTTGCCGGTGCTGCCGGCATGGGAAACGATCTGCCCGCGCTTGACCTGATCGCCACGCGCCACCAGCAAGGTTTCGTTATGGGCATAGGCGCTGGTCCAGCCGCCGTCATGGCGAATGAGCAAGAGATTGCCATAGCCCGGCAGCTCATTCCCGGCATAAGCAACAATGCCGTTTTCCGTGGCGCGGAGTGGCGTGCCCATGGCAACGGCAAAATTGATACCGTCATTATGCAGGCCGCCTTCCTTGGGGCCGAAGCTTGACAGCATGCGGCCCTCGGCCGGCCAGAGAAAATATTTACTGGCGCGCGGCGGCGGTTTGGCGGGCAGGCCTTTTGTGGCCCGCTTGACCGGCTCATCTGGCTTATTTTCAGTGACCGTAACTGTTTCCGTAATCGGCGGCGTGGCGCCCGGCAAGCGGAGGCGCTGCCCCACCACCAAACGATAGGGCGCCGGAATGCCGTTGGACCGCACCAGGGCACTCATAACCACGTTAAAATGCTGTGAGAGCCCATAAAGCGTCTCGCCGGCGCGTACCGTGTGAAAGCGTGCCAGCGGCAGGCGCAGGGTCTGGCCAACAAGCAATTTGTAAGGCGGTTTCAGATTGTTGGCGTGGATGATATCGCGCACGCCGACATGATGGCGGCGCGACAGAGCGTAAACCGTATCCCCCGCCCACACCTGCACGATGCCATCGCCAGAGGATTGCTGCGAATCTACGGGTGAATCTAGCCGCGGCTGTTTGGTTTGCGCCGGTTTTGCCCGGGGAAGCGGCACCGTCTGTTCGGCGGCCTCGGCGCGCGCCCGGGTTTGTGGCTTTTCCTGAGCCGGTGGCGGTGCCGAATCCTGCTGTGACGATGAACTGCCCTGCACCACGGGCGCCGGTGCCTGATAGCATGCGGACAGCAGGAATACTGATGTTGCGAGTGCCGCCGCGCCGCGCCACATCAACCGCCTTCTAAAGAGCATGGCGAAAGTGTAGTCGAGCCGCCCGCGGCACTTCAACGGCGCTCGGGCGCAGTCGGCGTAAAACCCGCGCTCACCCGCCCTCTGCCGGCGCCGGCATGCCGTTCAGCAACGGCACGAAGCGGGCATCCATGAGCGCTTCGCGCTCGACTCCATCGGCCGTGCGGCGCAGACGAACGACTTTTTGCTCTCGCCCGCTTTCCGCGATCGGCAGGATCATCAGGCCACCCTCACGCAATTGCGCCAATAGTACCTCAGGCATCATATCGGCCTGGGCGGTGACAATGATGCGGTCGAACGGCGCTTGCCCAGGCCAGCCTTTGCTGCCGTCGCCAACCTGAAGCACAATGTTGTTAAGCCGTAATTCGGCGAAACGCGCCTCGGCCTCCGTGGCCAATGTGCGGTGACGTTCGATGGTGTAAAGACGACGGCACAGGTGAGACAGCACGGCCGCCTGATAGCCCGAACCGGTGCCAATTTCGAGCACCTTCAAGCGTGGCCCCAACTCAAGCGCCGCCGTCATTTCGGCAACGATTTGCGGCTGGCTGATGGTCTGCCCGGCGTCGATGGGAAGAGCAATATTCTCATATGCCTGATCCTGAAACGCCTCGGGCACGAAGAGTTCGCGCGGCACGCGTTCCATGGCAGAGAGCACACTGGTGTCAGAAACGCCCTGTTTGCGCAGCTCCATCAGGAGACGGATCTTGCGGATGTCGCCGTTCAAGGAAACGCCTTGCTAAGCGCCCTGAGACTGGGCCGGTGGGTCAGGTCCAAATGGAGTGGCGTGATCGCAACATAGCCATCGTTGATGGTACGCAAATCCGTACCGCGCGCGCCGTCCACTGCCCCGTCGTCGTCCTGTCCGATCCAATAATAGGTTCGCCCACGCGGATCGACACGCTCCTCGAAGGCATCTTCGACCTCGTGCTCGCCCTGCTTGCTGGCGCGGATGCCGCGCACTTTGGCGGCCGGAATGTCTGGAAAATTGACGTTGATCAGAACATTGGCCGGCCAGCCCTGCTTGAGAAGCGCGCGCACTACTTTGACGCCCCACTGTTCCGCCGTATTCCATCTGACGCGCCCGCCGTCTCCATATACCTGGCTGAGCGCAATGGCAGGCACGCCGAGAAGCGTCGCTTCCATAGCCGCGGCGATGGTGCCCGAATAGGTCACATCCTCGCCGATATTGCCGCCGCGATTGACGCCCGACAGCACCAGATCGGGCCGCTTGCCGGCCATGACCTTATGCAGGGCGAGATAAACGCTATCTGTCGGCGTGCCGTTGACCGCCCAGCGGCGCGCCGTTATGCGGCGCAGACTCAAGGGGCGGTGCAGGGTTAAAGAGTGAGAAGCGGCGCTTTGTTCGGTTTCAGGCGCCACCACCCAAACATCCTTGCTCAGCATCCGCGCAATGCGCTCAAGCGATTTCAGGCCCAGCGCCAGGATGCCGTCATCATTGGAAATAAGAATGCGCATGTCTAGACGATGCGCTCCATGCCAGCCATGCGATCGCGCAATATCTCCGGTACGGTAATAGAGCCGCCCGCATTTTGGTAATTTTCCAGTACGGCGACCAGAGTGCGCCCGACAGCAAGACCGGATCCGTTCAGCGTGTGGACAAATTCGGTGCCCTTGGCGCCGCTCGGGCGGAAGCGCGCGTTCATGCGCCGAGCCTGGAAATCACCGCAATTGGAGCAACTCGAAATTTCTCGGTAGGTATCCTGTCCCGGCAGCCAAACTTCGATATCGAATGTTTTGCGCGCTGAAAATCCCATATCGCCGGTTGAGAGCATCACCGTACGGTAGGAGAGATCAAGGCGGCGCAGGACTTCCTCTGCGCAAGACGTCATACGCTCGTGCTCGGCCTCCGATTCGTTTGGATGGGCAATGCTGACCAGTTCCACCTTGCCGAACTGATGCTGGCGGATCATGCCGCGCGTATCTTTGCCGGCGGCCCCCGCCTCGGCGCGAAAACAGGGGGTATATGCCGTGAAGCGCAGCGGTAAATCCGCTTCCTCCAATATCTCGCCGGCAACAAGATTGGTGAGCGGCATCTCGGCGGTCGGGATGAGCCAATAGTCATCCACCGTTTTGAACAAATCCTCGGCAAATTTTGGCAGGTTGCCGGTGCCGAATGCGGCTTCCTCACGCACCAGAATGGGTGGTGCCACTTCCGTGTAACCATATTCACCGGTGTGCAGGTCGAGCATGAATCCGGCTAGCGCCCGCTCGAGCCGGGCCAAGGCGCCGGTCAGCACGACAAAGCGCGCACCCGACATTTTCGCCGCGCGCTCGAAATCCATTAAGGCCAACGCTTCGCCAAGTTCGAAATGCTGTTTTGCGTCGCCCTCCAATTCCGGCCGCTCGCCCCATCGTCGGATCTCGACATTGTCATCTTCATCGACGCCGCTCGGCACATCATCGGCGGGCGTGTTGGGATAGGCGGCAAGCGACGTTTTCAACGCCTCGCCATGGCCGCGTTCTTCCTGCTCAAGTTTCTGAGACGCCTCTTTCAAGCCCTGCACGGCGGCCATTTTCTCATCCGCATCCTCACCACGTGACTTGGCCGCGCCAATCGCCTTGGATGCCGCGTTGCGCTGGCGCTGCAGCTCCTGAAGCTCGGTCTGGGCAGCGCGGCGACTTGCATCAATGGCAATCAGCTCCGCTGATGCGGCGTTCATGCCGCGCAGTTTCAGACCGTTATCAAAGGCCTCGGGGTTCTCGCGAATCCATTTTATGTCGAACATTGTTCAACCAAATATCGGGTGAAAGCAGGTGATTAACGCGCTTCTTTTAACCGAAGCGCACGCGTGACGAAAGCCCGGCCGATTAATCGCGACCGAAATTGAAATCCGTTTCCTCGGATTCGTCATCCTTGGCCAGGATGGCGTCGAGCTCGGCCATTTCAGCTTCTTCCTCGGCACGTTTTTTCGCCCGCTTCTTCTCTACCACCTTGACCAGGAAGATCGAGATTTCATAGAGCAGGAGCATGGGAACGCCGAGGCCGACCTGGCTGACCAGATCCGGCGGCGTCAACGCGGCAGCGGCGATGAAGACGATGATAATGGCGTATTTGCGTTTCGCCCTCAGCCCGGCCGAGGAAACAATGCCGACGCGGCCCAACAGGGTCAGCAACACCGGCAGTTGGAAGCAAATGCCGAAGGCGAAAATCAGCTTGATGACGAGCGACAGATACTCGTTCATTTTGGGCAATAATTCGGTCGGGATCTCGCCCCCCGCGCCAGCGGTCTGAAAGCCGACGAAGAAACTCCACGCCTGCGGAAAGATCAGGTAATAAACCAGCGCGGCGCCGGCGAAGAACAGAATTGGCGTGACGACCAGAAACGGCGCCAACGCGCCCTTTTCATTCTTATAAAGGCCGGGCGCGACAAACATCCAAAATTGGATGGCGATGAACGGAAAGGTGATGAACAAAGCGCCATAGAAGGCGATCTTGAGCTCCGTAAAGAACGCCTCGAGCAGGCTGGTATAGACCACCTTGGCGTCGTAGCCGGCGTCCTCCATGGCTATTTTCAAGGGCTCAACGAGGAAATTGAAAATATCGTTGGCGACAAAAAAGCAGCCGATAAAGGCAACAATAACAACGATCACGACATAGAGCAGGCGCTGTCGCACCTCGCTCAGGTGCGACACCAATGGCGCTCGACTTTGCTCGATATTCTCTGCTTGATCTGCCACGGCTTAGGCGTTCGCGCTATTCTCTTGGCCGTCGCCCGGTTTTGCCGTGCCACCGTCCGACGACCCGTCGGAGGGCTCGCTGACGCCGCCGTCTGAATCGACCTTGAGGACCGTCGTATCCTTGGTCGCCGCATCCATATCGCTTTTCACCGAGGCTGCCTGATCGCCCAAATCGCGTTTGGCGTCGTTGAGTTCACGATTGGCTTCCTCAATCTCTTTCTTGATCGCATCCATTTCACTGTAATCGGCGGCATCTTCGATCGAGCGCTGGAAATCGCGCGCATAGGCACTGGCCTTGCCGCGCCATTTGCCGACCGTGCGCAGAACCTTGGGCAGTTCCTTAGGCCCAACCACCACAATGGCGATCCCCATGACGATCGCTATTTCCATCCAGCCAATATCTAACATGATGCTCACCGCAAAAGATGCGGCCGTCGATCTCCCTTAATCCTGAGAGGCTTGAGGCGCGTGGATACCGCCGCTAACCCTTTGCGGCTTCGTCTTTTTTCGCGCTGCCAGTATCCACCGCAGCGGTTTCGGCATTAATCGCCTTAGCGTCACCCTCAGCACTCTCGGCCGGCTTCTCGCTGGCACTAGACTGCGCCGGTTCGCCCGTTTCACCGTCTTTCATGCCCGCTTTGAAGCTCTTGATTCCCTTGGCAAAATCTCCCATCACCCGGGGAATTTTACCCGCTCCGAACACCAATACGACTACCAGAACGATCAGCACAATTTGCCAAATTCCAAACGTCATTCAGGTACACTCCCAATCCTAGATTCTAAATTTCCGAGGGTCGTAATTAACCAAACTTTTCGCGTGACACCGCAACGGTATCGGCTAAGTGCGGCCATTGGCTACATTTCCTGACTTGCAGGGAACACAAAACTACGTGCTGGGTCAAGCCGAATGCGCACCCTTTTCCCGGCTTTCCACAGTGCGCCGTTATCGCTCCGGGCTGTCAGGGGCTCCTCAGCGCCTTCTAACTTCAATCGCACTAGGCTGACCGAGCCGAGCAGGTGGTTTTCGATAATTTCAGCGGCGGTGCTGTCTGCGTCCGGACGCGGCGCTGGCGCAAGCAGGAGAGCTTCCGGGCGAATGAAGACACGCACTTTACAGCCATCTTGAAGTACTGTATCGAGCGACCCCAGCGGCGTTTTGACTTTGCCGTCCTGTGCCGTCCCCTCAAATATGTTGACGTCACCGAAAAATGAGGCGGCAAATGCGCTTTCCGGCCGCTCATATAGCTCCGCTGCGGTTCCCGATTGGACGATCGCGCCGGCGCGCATGAGGGCGATGCGGTCGGCCATCAACATAGCTTCCTCGGCATCATGGGTGACCAGCAGAGTAGCGACAGACAGCTCACGCAGCACACCAAGGGTATCATTGCGCACACGATCACGGAGGCGCCGATCGAGGCCGGAAAACGGTTCATCCAGCAACATAACCACCGGGCGGGGGGCAAGGGCGCGGGCCAAAGCAACGCGTTGCTGCTCGCCACCCGACAATACATGTGGAAAATCCCGGGCGTAGCCGTCAACGCCGAGGCGGGTGAGCAAATCCATCGCCACGCGTCGTTTGGCTGCTTTGTCTCCTTCGCGCACTCCGAAGGCGACATTGTCAATCACGCGAAGATGCGGAAACAAAGCGTAATCCTGAAACATAAGACCGACACGACGGTGCTCGGGCGGCACCGAGAAACCGGGCCGGGCGACCTCCTTGCCGGCAATTTCGACGCGCCCTTCTTGGATCGGCTCTAGTCCTGCGGCAACACGGAGGCTCGTGGACTTGCCGCAGCCCGACGGCCCCAACAAGCAAACGATTTCACCGCGCGCAATTTCAAGGCTAAGACCGTGCAACACCGGATCACGGCCATAGCGATGACTCACCTCCTCGAGCCTGAGACCAGGCGTCAATTTCTCCGCGCTCACGGCTGCGCCGCCACTTGGGCGTGGCCCGGCCGGGCGCGGGAAATGGCCAGACTAAGCAATGCAACAGGAATCAAACCCGCGCCAACAATGGCCAGGGCAGGCGCTGCCGCAGCACGCATTTGCTCATCCGAAGCCAGCTCAAAGGCGCGCACCGCCAATGTGTTGAAATCGAATGGCCTGAGAATCAGCGTCGCCGGCAATTCTTTCATCACATCGACGAAGACCAACAGGCCAGCTGTCAACAGGCTGGGCGAGATGATCGGCACATGAACCCGAGCCACGGTCGCAGCCGGTCCCATGCCGAGGGTGCGGGCAACGCCGTCCATGGCCGGGGTTACCTTGGCCAGGCTGGCGTCAATCGTGTTGAGAGATACTGCGAGAAATCGAACCACATAAGCGAACATAAGGGCGGTGATAGTGCCGCTCAAGAGGAGGCCGCTGGACACGCCGAAAGAATCGCGCAGCCAGCCGTCGAGCGTATTGTCGAGCCACGCCAGCGGCACCAGCACACCGACAGCGATAACCGAACCAGGCACCGCATATCCGAGCCCGGCAATGCGCGCCGCACTTTTGGCCACAGGGTGGGGATTGAGACGAACGCCGTAAGCCAGCAGAAGGGCTACAACAACTGCGATCGCCGCGGCGCTGGTCGCCAACATCAGGCTGTTCGCGGTATGCCACCACAACCGGCCACCCCCGCTCTCGCCCGCAGATTCACCGGTAGTTTCGAACAGCCACACCAGCAACTGGCCGCCGGGCAGCAAAAAACCGAGAATGATCGGCAGAGCACAGGCGAGAATAGCCAGCGCGGCCCAACCGCCGCGCAGGGAGTAACGCGGTAGTTCCCGGTAGCGCCGCGAGGTGTGGTGGAACTGCGCCCGGCCACGCGTCAGGCGCTCGCCGACCAGCAAGAGAAAGACAAAAGCCAGGAGGATCGCCGCCAATTGCGCCGCCGCCGCCGGATCACCCAAGCCGAACCACGTGCGGTAAATGCCGGTGGTGAATGTCGCCACGCCAAAATGCTGCACCGCGCCGAAATCGCTCAATGTCTCCATCAGCGCAAGCGCAATACCGGTGACGATGGCCGGTCGCGCCAAAGGCAAGGCGATCGAGGTAAAACTGCGCCACGGCCCCCGCCCCAAGGTACGGCCAATTTCAATTACACAAACCGATTGCTCGAGAAAAGCGGCGCGCGCCAACATGTACACATAGGGATAAAGCACAAATGCCAGAACACCCGCAGCGCCACCGACCGAGCGAATATTGGGAAACCAGTAATCGGCGCGCGACCAGCCGAACCAGCCACGTAAGCCCGACTGAACTGGGCCAGAATAATCGAGCATGCCGGCATAACTGTAGGCGATGGCATAGGCCGGCACGGCAAGCGGCAGCAACAATCCCCATTCGAGCAGCGCCCGGCCGGGAAATCGACACATGGTAACGAGCCAGGCCGTGCCAACGCCGAGCACAAACACGCCGAGTCCGACGTCAAAGACAAGCCACAACGTATTGATCACATAGGTGGCAAGAACGGTGTCGGCCAAATGACGCCAGACCTCGCCGGCGGGTACGAAAACATAGCTGAACACCACCACGATCGGCACCGAAACCAGCAGCGCCACAAATACTGCCAGTGCGCTCCAACCGCGCATATTTTGGCCGCGCGAACGGGAGATCCAAGCAAATCGGCGCAGGGGCGAAGCGCCGACGCTCAGATTTAGTTCGGACATGCCGGGCTCACATGCCGCATGATCGAGCCCAACCCCGAACTGACGGATAGTTCGTGTCTAATTTCATACTGTGTTGAGTTGCGGGTTGAAAGGTCTTCGTCGGCTGTTAATGCAATTGCAAATCATTATCAACTAAAACAGATTAACCATAGCTTAGCGTTGTGTCTACCCACTAAACCTTAATTTTTTTAGGTCTTTGAGTCGACAGCAATTGATCTTCCCAACCGGTGCGGCCGGTCTGTTCTGTCGCCAAACTAGGGGAGCAGACTAGGAATCGACGAATATTTTTCTGAACATGAATCGTCCCGAGCTATTCACTCGTGGAATCGTCTAACTCAGCGCCGCTATTCTCGCCGGATGGCTCAATGTGCCTCTCATCGCCGAAGGGTTCGCCGAATGGGTCTTCACCACTGTCATCACCGGTTTCGCCGTCGTCATCGTCGGCGGCGTCGTCAAAAGACTCGCCCAACGGGTCGTCCAGCGGCAATTCCCCTACGTCCCCGATGGCCACAGGATTGGCTTGCAAAAGTCCGGCCGCCTTCAGTTCGTCAACGCCTGGGAGATCGGCCAGACTGTCGATACCGAAATGATTGAGAAAATCGTCGGTGGTCACCCATGTGAGCGGCCTGCCAGGTACTCGCCGCCGGCCCTTGGGCTTGATCCAGCCTGCTTCGAGCAATTGATCAAGTGTGCCACGGCTAAGACCAACGCCTCTGATTTCCTCGACTTCCGCCCGTGTCACTGGTTGGTGATATGCAATTATGGCAAGCGTCTCCAGCGCCGCCCGGGAAAGCCGCCTTTTAACAGTGCGGTAGACCGTTAAATGGGGCGCCAGGTCAGGCGCCGTGCGAAACACCCAGCCGCCACCAACAGCGACAAGATTTACACCGCGATTGGCATAACGCTCGGCAAGACTGGCGATCAATGCGCCTATATCCGCGCCGTCTGGTAGCTTTTCGTTCAGAGTTTCGCCGTCGACCGGTCCATCGGAAGCAAACAGCAGCGCCTCCAAAATGCGCAAATGCTGGCCTGTTTGATCGGCAAAGCCGTCTTCGGATGGGTTCGTTTCATCGCGCACCCTATCCTCTCCGGATACTCCTAATTCTGTGCTCATGTTTCCTCCGGGTGACGGCGCACGTAGATGCGCCCAAACGGCTCGAATTGACGCAATTGCAATTTACCTTCGCGGGCGAGTTCCAGGCTGGCGGCAAAAGTGGTCGCCACCGCCGAGCGTAACGTGATGCCGCGGCCAGCTTCAGGCGGCAGGAAGCGCGCCATCGATTCCCACTCCGGCATACTCGGCAGCATTTCCGACAGGCGGCGATATGCCGCCTCCATGGAATAGCTCTGGCTGGCCAGAATTTGCAATGTCTCGCCGCGTTCCTGATCGAGTTTGTGATCGGCATAACATTTCAATAGATCGTAGAGGCTAGCCTCAAACTGCGAAGTGCGGATGATTTTAATGCCTTCCGGCGCACCACCGGCAAATACATCAATGCCGAGGCGCGCCCGGCGCATTAATTTCCCCGCTGCATCCCGCATGGCTTCCAAACGACGCAGACGGAACGCCAAGGCATCGGCCATTTCCTGTCCACTCGGCTCTTCATCGCCCTCGGGTTCCGGCAGCAGCAGGCGAGACTTCATATAGGCGAGCCAGGCGGCCATGACGAGATAATCGGCGGCTATTTCGAGCTTCAGTTCGTGCGCCCGGGCAATAAAGGCGAGATATTGTTCGGCCAATTCGAGAATCGAAATCTTGCTAAGATCGACCTTCTGGCTGCGCGTCAGCGTGAGCAACACGTCGAGCGGCCCTTCAAAGCCGTCGAGATCCAGGATGAGCGCGTATTCGCGCTCGCCGCTCTCAAATTCCGGCGACACAGTTTCGCTGGGTGGATCTGAAGACGGCAAGTCCCCGCCATGCTCCGGTTGTTCACTCATTCCATTACTAACCCAGGCCCAGAACTGTCAGAAGCAGTTCGAATATCCAATCCACGATAGGCATGAGAATCCATGCCAACGGGTGAAAGAATACGCCAAATTGCTGGGCAATTAAGGGCAAAATTAAAATCAGCGCGAGCAGCGCCAGGAAACCGTAGCGCTCGGTCCGAGCAAAGAGCATTGCATAGGGTCGCGGCAGAACGCCGACCAACATACGCCCGCCATCAAGCGGCAGCACCGGCAGCATGTTGAACACGGCGAGAATGATGTTGAGGTGAATGCCGACGCTCAACATTTCAATCCACCATTTGTCGAAGCCTTCCGGCATGATTGGTGTCGCAAAAAGCAGGAGCCCAGCAACAAACGCCATCAAGATATTGGCCGCCGGGCCAGCTGCGGCGACCCAGAACATATCCCGTTTGGGCTTGCGCAATTTGGCGAAGTTGACCGGCACCGGCTTTGCATAGCCAAACACGAACGATGTGGTGAGTATCAATAGGGCGGGTAATATAATGG
>JAPYQV010000526.1 GCA_029937205.1 Alphaproteobacteria bacterium | reverse complement strand
GGTTGAAGAGTATGAAGGCTGGCTAGATATCTATCTCGGCGGATATGTTACGGCCTCGGCTTTGGCTCTTGCCGAGCAGGGCCTTGAAGCGGCGCTTAAAATATTGGAGCGGGCGGACCGGACGGCGGCGGAGCGGCGCATGCCGCGGCTCGGCCGGCTGGTCGCGGCGCGACGAATTGAGTTGTTCACGCTGGCCGGAGAGATCGGCCCGGCTGCGGCGTTGGCCAAGGATATCGGTCTGAAACTCGGCGATTGCACAAAGGCCAGTTCCGCAGCTACGCCTTGGCGCGAACGGTGGCAACAGAAAATCGTCCTCTCCCGCTTGGCGCTCAGACAAGGCAAGATTGGTGCGGCACGAATGGCGCTTGAAGCGGTGTGTGCCGATGCCAAGGCGAGCGGCAATGACCGGGTGCGGATCAAGGCGCAAATCCTGCTGGCCCTTGTGCATGACGAGGACGGCGATTTGGATGCAGCCGCCACGGCCCTCGGCCAGGCGCTGATTCTCGCTGTGCCGGGCGCCTATCGGCGCAGCTTTATCGACGAAGGCGAGCCAATGATGGCGTTTTTGCACCGATTTATCCGCCACACCGGGATCGGCGCCCTGGCGCCGACCGCGGTCGAATTCATCGCTTCCGTGCTGGTCGCCGGTAAGCAGTCGCCGGACGGCGTTCCGCTCGAGCGGGCGGCGGGCATCTTCAGCCCGCGCGAGCGCGAAATTCTCGCCCAACTCAATCAGGGCAAATCGAACAAATTGATCGCCCGTGCGCTCGACATGGCGGAGCCGACGGTGAAATTTCACTTGCGCAATGTCTATGTGAAGCTCGGCGTGAACAACCGGGCGCTGGCGTTGGCGATCGCCAAACAGTGTGATTTTGTCGACTAATATAGACCGCCCCGCCGGGCAATCTGCGGATATTGCTCGCCCTGCGGGGCTCCGGCCTATCCGTCTAATTCGGCGCACCTATCCCTTACGATCATTGGTTCTGACCGCAGCGCGGATATCCTTGATATGCTTTAGAATCTCGTAACGGCGGAGAAGGCTGGTATGCGCGTGGGTGTCGATGTCGGAGGGACAAATACCGATGCTGTACTTATGGACGGCGATGCTGTTCTGGCCTCGTTCAAGGCGCCGACGACCGCCGATGTGGAAGGCGGTATCGTCAACGCAATCCGCGCGGTCATGGCCGATTCCGGTGTTGCCGCCGAGCGTATCGAGAGTGTCATGATCGGCACCACCCAGTTCACCAATGCGTTCGTCGAAGGGCGGCGTTTGGTCGAAGTCGCGGTGATTCGCGCCGCCTTGCCGGCGACGGCGAGCGTTTTGCCCTTGCTCGATTTCCCCGAGCGCCTGGCTAACGCGGTCGGCGATCATGCCTATCTGGTGCCCGGCGGTTATGAATTTGACGGCCGCGAGATTTCGCCGCTGGGCGAGCAGGAAGTGCTGGCGGCGGCACGCGATATCAAACGCAAAGGGCTCAAATCGATCGCCATATCCTGCGTTTTTTCGCCGATCAATGACGAAATGGAAAAGCGCATGGCGGAAATCGTTCGCAATGAGATCAATGATGCGGAATTGACGCTCTCGGCCGATATCGGCCGGGTCGGGCTGATCGAGCGCGAAAACGCCACCATCATGAATGCCTCGCTGGTCGAACTGTCGAAGCGCGTCGTCGGCTCGTTCCGCACCGCGCTTAAGAATCTCAAAATCACCGCGCCTTTCTTTGTCAGCCAAAATGACGGCACCCTGATGAACGCCGATTATGTCGAGCGCTATCCGGTCCTGACCTTCGCCTCGGGGCCGACCAACTCGATGCGCGGCGCGGCGCGGCTTTCCGGTCAGGACAATGCCGTGGTCGTCGATATCGGCGGCACGACGACGGATGTCGGCGTGCTGGTGCACGGCTTTCCGCGCGAATCGGCGGTCTCGGTCGATATCGGCGGTGTGCGCACCAATTTCCGCATGCCTGATATTCTCTCGATCGGGCTCGGCGGCGGCAGTTATGTGCGCGACCAGGAGCGTCTTTCCGTCGGCCCCGATTCGGTTGGCTATGAATTGACCGAGAAGGCGTTGGTATTCGGCGGCGACACATTGACCACCACCGATATCGCGGTCGCCGCGGGTGCCGCGGACATCGGCGACAAAAACCGGGTCGCGCATCTTGACGCGGCGCTGGTGAAACGCAGCCTGGCGGAAATCCACCGCCTGATCGAGGACGCTATCGACCGGGTGAAAACCAGTGTCGAGGATTCGCCGGTGGTGCTGGTCGGCGGCGGCAGTGTTCTGGTGACGGAGAAATTGCGCGGCGCCAGCGAAGTCAATATCCCGGACAAATCAGCGGTGGCCAATGCCATTGGCGCCGGCATGGCGCAGGTCGGCGGTGAGATTGACCGGATATTTTCCTATGAGGCCGAAGGGCGCGATGCCTCATTGGCGCGGGCGAAGAA
>JAPYQV010000525.1 GCA_029937205.1 Alphaproteobacteria bacterium | reverse complement strand
GGTGTAGGCGATGCCTTGCGGCTGGTTCATGATGTCGCGGGTGATCGCCTCATAACTGGCATCCACCGTGCTCGGCGCCTCATCGGTGAAGCGCCGGCCCTTCGCGTTGACCAGGATGCCGTAGGGGAAATTCAGAATCACCGGCTCGTGCGTCCCTGAGCGCGGGTCGACCGGCTGGGCATGGAAACTGCCGAAATCTCCGCACGGTGCGGCGCCCGCATCGAGCCCCATTTGGATACCTTCACCGCGATTGAAATAGCCGCCGCGCGCCACCGGACGGATGAACTGACTCGGCGGACCGAAATAGCGGCTCTGCATTTCCGCATTGCCTTCGAAGCCGCCCGACGCCAAGACGACAGCCGGCGCCCTGAACGTCAGCCGGCGATTGTCAGCGTCAACCGCGCGCAATCCGGTGACCGCGCCGGCCTCATCCTGGATCAGTTCACGCGCCGTGGTGCGGTAAAATATGGTGATGTCGCCAGGCACGCTCTCGGCATAGCTGGCCAACGCCTCAACCAACGCCAGACCACCGCCGGCCGGCGCCATGCGCGTCGTCGATTGGGTGATGAAATAATTGGGCAGGAAATCGAACGTGACACCAAAGCCGGAAAGCCAGTTCAGGGTTGGCCCGGCATTGTTGGCCAGTGTTGAGATCACTTCCGGGTCGGTGAAGCCGAGCCCCTTCAACAGTGGCGGCCAGTCTTCGTAAGGCAGAGCGGCATCGCGGATGATTTCGGGGTCGAGATGACCGCCGGCATTGGCGGCGAGTTGCTCTTCGAGATCGTCAGAGACCTCATCACGGCTTTTCATGCGCCAGAAGGATTCGGTGTAACGCGTATTGCCGCCGCGATCTTCCTTCGGCGCGCGCTCCAGAAGCGCGACACGGGCACCGGCCTCTTGGGCGCTCACCGCCGCCGACAGTCCGGCGATACCGCAGCCGACCACGATCACGTCAAACGCGTGTGCCGCATCGCTCATGAATTGCCTCCCCGCCCCGCGCCTATTAGGATTCGTGCTTCTATCCTAACGGCCCCCGATGCTCAGGTAAAAGAAATGGCGCACCTTGTCTGAAAACACCGCCGGCGCGGCGACTCTCCGCCTCGAAGATGAACGCCTGCTGCGCGGGCGCGGCCGATTTGTCGATGACATAATATTGGCGCGCCAGGCCCATGGCGTGGTCCTGCGCAGCCCCCATGCCCATGCCCGTATTCTGGAGATTGAAACATCCGCCGCCCGCGCATTGCCCGGCGTGCTCGCCGTCATGACGGCTGAGCAATTGGACGCCGATGATATCGGCGAAATTCCCTGCGGCATCAACATCCCGAACCGCGACGGCACGCCGAGCAACACGCCGGGGCGGCCGGTGCTGGTGTCCGACCGGGTGCGCTTCGTCGGCGACCCGGTGGCCTTCATCGTCGCCGAGACACCCCAGGCGGCCGAGGACGCCGCCGAGGCGGTTGCTGTGCGCTATGAGGAATTGCCGCCCATCACCGATCCGGCGGCGGCGCTGGAGAGCGCGGCGCCACAATTGCACGATTCCGCACCCGGGAACCTGTGCATGGATTGGGAGAGCGGCGACAAGCAGGCTGTCGACAGGCTGTTTTCCAAGGCCGCCAAAACCGTTTCGCTTGAGACCTACAACAACCGCATTTCGCCAAGCGCCATTGAGCCCCGCGTTGCCATCGGCGAATACGATGCGGGCAGCGGCCAATATACCCTGCACGTTCCCTCACAAGGCGTGCATCGCATCCGCAGCCTGCTCGCCGAAAGCGTGCTGAACGTGCCGGAAAGTCTGATACGGGTGATGACGCCGGATGTGGGCGGCGGCTTCGGGGTGAAATTATGGCTCTATTCGGAGCATGTACTGGTGCTGTGGGCGGCGCGCCGCCTGGGCCGCTCGGTCAAATGGCTGGGCAGCCGGGCCGAGAGTTTCCTCACCGACCGCCATGGCCGCGATGTGCTCACAAAGGGCGAAATGGCGCTCGATGAAGACGGCCGTATCGTGGCGCTGAGGATCGACAATATCGCTAATCTCGGCGCCTACACCTCCTATTTCGCGCCCTACATTCCGACCGCCGGCGGCACCCGCGTGCTGCCCGGCGGCTATCAGATCAAGGCCATCCACATGCGTGTGCGCGGTGCTTTCACCAACAGTGCGCCAGTGGATGCCTTCCGCGGCGCCGGGCGGCCGGAGAATCTGTTCCTGGTGCAGCGCCTGATGGATATGGCGGCGCGCGAGATGGACATCGATGCCGCCGAGATGCAGCGCCGCAACCTGGTACCGGCCGTTGCCATGCCGTACACGAATGTGCTCGGCCAAACCTATGATTCGGGCGATTTCCACGCCAATTTGGAGGCCGCGCTTGAGGCCGCCGACTGGTCCAGCTTTAGCGCGCGGAAAGAGGGAAATAGCGGCGACCGCCGCCTGCGCGGCATTGGCCTTGCCTGCTATGT
>JAPYQV010000031.1 GCA_029937205.1 Alphaproteobacteria bacterium | reverse complement strand
TCCTGGCCGAAAACCTTGGCAAGCCGTCCTCATGGGTCATTATCATCGCTCCTTGGTATAGGAGCGGGTCATGGCACATATCCTGATCGCGGAGGATGAAGTGGCGGTGCGGACTTTCCTGATTCGCGCAATGGAAAGCCAGGATCATAGCGTCACAGCGGTGGCAGACGGGGTTCAAGCACTACACGCGCTGCAAAAAGGTGAATTCGACCTGTTGCTGTCCTATATCGTCATGCCCGAGATGGACGGTATTTCACTTGCCCTGCAGGTCAGCCGCGACAAGCCGGAGATGCCGATCATCCTGATCACCGGCTTCGCCAAAGAGCGCCAGCGCGCACACAATCTCGAATCCCTGATGCACAGCATCGTGCCCAAGCCCTTTGATCTCGAAAAAATCTGCGGCGTCGTCAAGAACGCATTGGACGGCAGTTAGCAATTTGGCTCAGGCCTTGGCTGGCCCAGTCTGCCAATCCGGCAAAACATCCCGGGCGAGCATGGCGTCATAATCAAGGCGCGGACGGATCAGCGCGCTATCAGCGTCCCGCACCATGACTTCGGCGGCCGGCATGCGGCTGTTGTAACTTGACGACATCACCGCGCCGTAGGCACCGGCGTCGCGCACGACGATGAGATCGCCGGCGCGCAGTTCCGGCAGGGCGCGATCTGTTGCGATTACATCGCCGCTTTCGCATATGGGCCCGACAATATCGACCGGCAGCGCCTCGCCCGGGCGCGGCGCGACCGGTTGAATATCATGCCAAGCGCCGTACAGGGCCGGGCGCAGGAGATCGTTCATCGCCATATCGACAATGACGAACTGCTTATTGCCGTTACGCTTGACGCGAATGACCTGGGTCAGTAACAGCCCCGCCGGGCCGGCCATCCAGCGTCCCGGCTCAAGCGTGATCCCGGCTTCCAGGTCGCGCTTGGTGCGCTGCACCAGTGCGCCATAATCGGCCAAATTCAATTGCCCATCCTCAGCATCGGGCCCATCTTCAGCATAGGGAATGCCGAGCCCGCCGCCGAGATCGAGATGCGAGACAGTGTGGCCGCCGGCGCGCAACCTGAGGCACAGTTCACCGAGCCGGACAAAAGCCGCCTCAAACGGCGCCAACGCCGTCAATTGCGAGCCGATATGGATCGCCAGACCCCGCATGGCAATGCCATCCATCTGAGCCGCGCGCGCATAGAGCGCTTCGGCCTGGTTGAACTCGATGCCGAATTTATCCTTGGCCCGGCCGGTCGAGATTTTGTCATGGGTCTTGGCATCCACATCGGGATTGACCCTGAGCGCAACCGGCGCGCGGAGGCCGCGATCGGCGGCAAGCGTTGCCAACAGTTCCAACTCCTGCTCGGATTCCACATTGTACTGACCGATGCCGGCATCGAGCGCTTGCGCCATTTCAGCGCCCGTCTTGCCAACGCCGGCAAAGACGATCTTGGCAGGGGCGATATCCGCGGCCAGGGCACGCGCAAGTTCGCCGCCGGAAACAATATCCACGCCGGCGCCCTCAAGCCCGAGGCAACGCAGCACCGCCAGATTGTCATTGGCCTTGGCCGAATAGCACACCAGGGCGTCGCCGACGGCTTCGGAAAATGCACGGTAGCGCCGGACCAATGCGGCGCTCGAATAAACATAGCTCGGCGTACCGAAGCGTTCGGCGATGCGGCTCAGCGCCACGTCCTCGGCAAACAGTTCCTGCTGTCCGGCAGAGTCCCGATAGTGAAAATATTCCATAGCGTAATTTTCCGAAGCGCGCCGGCCCTCAGGCCGTGCGATGGGGCTGTTCGAGAGCAGAATCCTGTGGCGGCGCCTCGAGCGCACCGCGCTTGCCGCAGCCCACCAGGGCGACAATCAGGCCAAGCGCGGCGAGGATGGTCAAGAGCAGGCTGAATTTGCGGATCACAGGAAACGCTCGCGCGCCAGGCGGACCTGTTCGCGCACTTGGGCAGGCGCCGTGCCGCCATAACTGGCGCGGCTTTCGACCGCCTGGGTTGGGCTCAGTACATCCAAGGCCGATGCCACAATACGCGGCTCGATGGCCTGCAGATCTTCGAGTGAAAGCTCGTCGAGCCGGCACGCCAACGCATCAGCACGGCGGACCACGCTGCCGATCACGTGATGGGCCTCGCGAAACGGCATGCCAAGCTCGCGCACCAGCCAATCGGCCAGCTCGGTCGCGGTAGAATGGCCGGCGCCGGCGGCTGCCGCCATGGCCGCCGCATCGGCCTCCAGATCCTGGATCATGCCGGACGAAGCGCGCAGGCATATCGACAGGGAATCGAATGCATCGAACACTGGCTCCTTGTCTTCCTGCATGTCCTTGGCATAGCTCAACGCCAGGCCCTTCATAACTGTCAGCAGCGCCACCAAGGCGCCCGTAATGCGCCCGGTCTTGGCCCGCACCAGTTCCGCCGCGTCCGGGTTGCGCTTCTGCGGCATGATGGAGGAGCCGGTGCTGAAGCTGTCGGAGAGGCGAATGAAGGCAAACTGGGCGCTCGACCATATCACCAGCTCCTCGGCGAGGCGCGAGAGATGGGTGGCGGTAATTGCGGCGGCCGCCAAGGCTTCCAACGCAAAATCCCGGTCCGACACGGAATCGATGGAATTGGCTGTCGGGCGATCGAAGCCGAGCGAGGTGGCTGTTGCCTGCCGGTCGATGGGAAACGAGGTGCCGGCCAGCGCCGCGGCGCCGAGCGGGCATTCGTTCAGCCGCCGCAAACAATCCGCCACCCGCCCCCGATCGCGTCCAAGCATTTCAACATAGGCCAGTAAGTGGTGACCAAACGTCACCGGCTGGGCCGATTGCAAATGGGTAAAGCCCGGCATCACCGTCGCCGAATGTTCTTCGGCACGGCCAATCAGAGCGGCCTGTAGGTCGCGCATTTCATCGTCGCTCCGGGCAAGCGCACCCCGCACCCAGAGGCGAAAATCCGTCGCTACCTGATCATTGCGCGAGCGCGCCGTGTGCAGACGCCCGGCGGCGGCACCGATCAATTCTGTCAGGCGCGCCTCCACATTCATGTGGATGTCTTCCAAATCTTGCTTGAAGGAAAACTGTCCATGCTCAATTTCATCGCGGATGCTGTCGAGCCCAGCCTGAATCTTGCTACCGTCTTCGGCTGGAATGATGCCGTTGGCGACGAGCATTTCGGCATGCGCTTTGGACGCGGTGATATCCTGGGAATAGAGCCTGCGGTCAAAATCCACCGAGGCGTTGATCTGCGTCATCAGATCATCCGGCGCGGACTCGAAGCGTCCCCCCCACATGGTATTTGCACCCTGGGCATTTTTCGGATTGCCGCTCATGTTCCGATTCCGCGTTTGCGATTTGCATCGTTTTCCGAGGCGACTCGCGCCCGCCCCCAGCCGTTGGCGCGCATAATGGAGCTATTTGGTCCGCAATCAACCGTTTCGTTGCGTTTGTCGCGGCATTCGCGCCGGAATTAACGCGTCGGAACGGGAGTCTCGCCGGAATAATCATAGAAGCCGCGGCCCGTCTTGCGGCCCAGCCAACCGGCCTCAACATATTTGGCGAGCAGCGGACAGGGGCGGTATTTGCTGTCGGCCAGGCCCTCATAGAGCACCTGCATTATGGCGTGACAGGTATCGAGGCCGATGAAATCCGCCAATTGCAGCGGGCCCATGGGGTGGTGCGCGCCGAGCCGCATGGCGGTATCGATGGATTCCACCGTACCGACGCCTTCATAAAGCGCGTAGACGGCCTCGTTGATCATCGGCAGCAAGATGCGATTGACGATGAAGGCCGGGAAATCCTCGGCCATGGCGGTCTTCTTGCCCATCTTGACCGCCACTTGGCGAACTTGTTCGTAGGTATCTTCGTCTGTGGCAATGCCGCGCACCAGTTCGACCAACTCCATCATCGGCACCGGATTCATGAAATGCATGCCCATGAACTGGCCCGGCCTGTCGGTGCTCGCGGCAAGGCGGGTGACCGAGACCGACGAAGTGTTGGTACAGATGATGGTCTCGGGCTTAATCACACCCTTGAGGCTGGCGAATATGGCCTTTTTGATTTCCTCGTCTTCAGCGGCGGCCTCGATCACCAAGTCGCAATCTCTTAAGTCCGCGATGCCGGCGCCAACTTTAATGCGCGCCAGGGCTCCGTCGCAGGAGTCCTGGTCGATCAATTCCTTGCGCACCTGGCGGCTCATGTTATTGCGGATTGTCTCCACGGCACTGCCGAGCACTTCTTCGTCAATATCGACAAGAAGTATATCAAAGCCGTTGAGCGCCGCGACATGGGCGATACCGCTGCCCATCTGACCCGCGCCAATAATACCGATCTGTTGAATCATGGCAGGCCTCAGTTCCCGGAAATGTCTCGTGAAATACCTTGTTTATCGAGCTCTTCGGCAAGCTCGGGGAGCGCCTTGAACAAGTCCGCGACCAAGCCGTAATCGGCGATTTGAAAAATTGGCGCTTCCTCGTCCTTGTTGATGGCGACAATCACCTTGCTGTCCTTCATGCCGGCGAGATGCTGGATTGCACCGGAAATACCAACCGCCACATAGAGATTGGGCGCCACGACTTTGCCGGTCTGCCCGACCTGATAATCGTTCGGCACATAGCCCGCATCGACCGCCGCGCGCGAGGCACCGACAGCAGCGCCGAGACGGTCCGCCACCGCTTCCACCAAAGAAAAGTTATCGCCGCTCTGCATACCGCGGCCGCCGGAAATGACAATATCCGCGCTGGTTAATTCGGGCCGCTCGGAAACGCTCAACTCATGCCGCTCAAAGCGCGACAGACCCTGGTCGCCGGGTCCGCTCACCGCCTCGATCGCAGCCGTTCCACCTTCCGCCGCCGCCACATCGAACGCCGTGGCACGCACCGTAATCACCTTTTTGGCGTCGATGCTTTCAACCGTCGCCATGGCGTTGCCGGCATAGGTCGGGCGAACAAACTGGTCGGCAGAGAGGATTTCCGAAATCTCCGAAATCTGCGCCACATCAAGAAGGGCGGCGGCGCGCGGCATCACGTTCTTGCCATAGGTTGTGGCGCAGGCGAGCAAGTGATCATAGCCGGCCGCCACGGAAACGATCAGCGGTGCCACGTTTTCGGCCAGGCCATGGCCATAGGCCGCATCGTCGGCATGCAACACTTTGGCGACACCGGCCACAGCGGCAGCTTGCGCGGCAACCTCGGCCGAGCCCTCGCCGGCGACGAGAATATGCACGTCATCCGACAATTGGGAAGCCGCCGTCACCGCGTGCAGGGTGGCCTGTTTCAGTTCATTGTTATCGTGTTCGGCAATGACGAGTGCGGACATCACAGCACCTTCGCTTCATTTTGCAATTTATCGACCAATTCGGCGACGCTCTCGACAATCACGCCGGCTTCGCGTTTACCGGGCGACACGACTTTCAAAATCTTGATGCGCGGCGCGGCGTCGACGCCGAGTTCCTCAAGCGTTTTGACGTCGATCGGCTTTTTCTTGGCTTTCATGATGTTGGGCAAAGACGCGTAGCGCGGCTCATTCAGCCTGAGATCCGTGGTCATTACCGCCGGCAGCTTGACGGTCAGCGTCTCGAGCCCGCCATCGATTTCGCGCGTTACTTCGGCCTCGCCGTCACCAAGCGTGATTTTGGAGGCAAAGGTTGCCTGCGGCCAGCCAAGCAGCCCCGCCAACATCTGGCCGGTCTGGTTGCTGTCGTCGTCAATTGCCTGTTTGCCAAGGATTACCACGCCGGGTGATTCCTGCTCGATCACCGCTTTCAGTATCTTGGCCACGGCGAGCGGCTGGATATCCTGATCGGCCACCACATGTACCGCCCGGTCGGCGCCAATCGCAAGCGCCGTCATCAGGGTTTGGCGCGCTTCTTCCGGACCGGCGGTCACGACGATGATTTCCTCAACAACACCCGCTTCCTTCATGCGCACCGCCTCTTCAACGGCGATTTCGCAGAATGGATTGAGGGTCATCTTGACGTTGGCCGTCTCGACGCCGCTTTCATCCGCTTTGACACGGACTTTCACGTTAGCGTCTATCGTGCGCTTGATGCCGACAAGCACTTTCATTTGGCACAGGCTCCCAGTGGATAAATTCTAACGATTACCGCCCAATTGGGCATGAAACTAGCGGTGATTCAGTTGTGCGGCCCGGTTTTTCGCATTCGCAACAATTGGCCGCACATTTTGAGGAACGCAGCGTAATGCGCTTGCAGCACGGCGTCAACGTTAGGAAATAGCACAAAATCATCGCTGGAATTAGGATTTATGTTGCAGTGCAGCAGTGGCCTGTCAGCGTGTCGCCCCGGGCACCCAAAGCACGTCGCCGGCGCCGTCCTCATTGTTCATGCGGGCGAGCTGAAAGAGATGATCCGAGAGGCGATTGAGATAATGGATCGCGTGCGGATTAACCACTGCGTGCTCGGCCAAAGCGACGCTCAAGCGCTCCGCCCGGCGCACGGTGGTGCGCGCGACATGCAATTCGGCAGAAGCAGCCGAGCCGCCTGGCAAAACGAAGGATTCGAGGGCTGCCAATTTCAGGTTCATGGCGTCGATTTCGTGCTCGAGCCGGTCGGTCTGGGCCGGGACAATGCGCAGCGCGCCCGCCATATCCTCCGGCCGGCAAAGATCGGCGCCCAAATCAAAGAGATCATTCTGGATGCGCGCCAGCATCTCATCGCTTTCGCCACTGCAATGAAGACGCGCCACGCCGAGCGCGGCATTGGCTTCATCAACCGCGCCGTAAGCTTCGACGCGGGGATCGTTTTTGCGCACCCGGGCGCCGCCGCCGAGCGAAGTTTCGCCGCCATCGCCGCCACGGGTATAGATTTTGGTGAGCTTAACCATCGTTCTCAACCTTTTTTCATGACAAAAACGAGAATGGCAAGCAGGGCGACGGCGACGAGCTGGATGCCGATGCGCCAGCGCATCAGCCGGTTGCTGCGCGCAATACCTTCCTTGCCCTGGGCGCCGCCCGACATCGTCGCCAATCCCATGACGAGCACGATGACGACCGCGCCCATGGCGACGTAGACGAGAATTTCGAGAATGTTGGCGATCGTATCCGACAATTGGCGTGTCCCTGAGAATGCTCCGATCATAGGACTGTTGGCCGCGATTGAATATCCAAAATCGGCCAAGTAAGCTAGCCTCATGACATCCGCCGAATCCCCTAGCAGCAACGCACCGGTCGCCTGTTTCTCCGTTCTGACCGAGGCCGATCCGTCAGCCGTGCCCCGGGTGCTGGAGATATTTGCTTTACGCGATTTGATTCCGAGCCAAATTCACGTGACGCGGAGCGGCGGCGAAAATGTGCGCGCACCGGAGGCCGAGATTACGATCGACGTTCAGGTTTCAGGCGTTGGGCGCAAGGCAAGCGAGGCAATCGCGCGCAAATTACGCGCCATCATCTGCGTCCACTCGGTGCTCACCAGTGAACGCCAGCCGCGCAGCGCCTTATAATTAAGCGCCGGCCATACGCGCCACCGCCTCGTCCGTGGTCCAAACTGCGTTGGCTATGTAACGGAAATTGGTGATCGCCGCCAAATAGCCGTCACCTTCGGGAAGCTTGGCCGCCGCCGTCGCATCTTTCACCACCGCAATCTCGAAGCCTTGCTCGAGCAACTCGCGAAGATGGGATTCGGTGAAAAGATTGGCCGACATGCCGGCCAGAATGATCTGATCGACGTGGTTCTTGCGCAATTGCAGCACCAGGTCGTTGGCCTCGGGGCCATACATTTTGTGCGGCGAGGTGACGATGGTTTTGCCGTCTTCGATATATTTTTTGTACTCCGGCATGAAGTCGGCGCCGGAATTCTCAAAGCCTTCCATGGTATAGGGACTGGCGCGGTCAAACATGCCGATGGCGTGCATGAGTATTTCCAGCGCGCCCTCAAAGCGCCAGCCCTTGTGGGTCGGGTAATAATAATGCGGCGAGACCGCGACAGTCAGATTGGCCGCCTTGGCGGCGGCGAACAACCTGCCGATATTGGCCACCGTGTTGTGCTCCATCACACTCTCGCCGACGACGCCCCAGGTCACGCCATCGGGGCTGAGGAAATCGATCTGCGGGTCGGTGATCACCAGAGCGGTGCGCGGCAGGTCCAATTTCATATCGGAAGGCGGCAGCGCCGGCTATTCGGGCGGTGCATATGGATCATCGGCGGCTTGGGCAGAGGGCGTCGAAAGCGCGCCGGTTGCCGCCGCACCGGCCGCCGCCGTGATAGCCAGCCCGCCAACCAGAAGATTCCGCCGGCTCACACCTTCATTGGTGTCGTGATGATCGTCTTTACCGTTCTTGCTCATGTGATCCCCCTCAATATCCGAAATGAAAAATGTTTCATGGTCAGATATAGGACTTATTGGCTCCAAATTCGCGTCACAATGCTGTAACGCCGGCTCATAGATTGGTGAGGTTTAGAGAGAATCGAGAAATGCGGATAGATTCGCCGGCGTGGCCAACAAATTTCGCAGAAACTCGGGCGTGTGACCGCCAGCGCGGAGTTCACGCAGCGTCAGGGCGTGATCGCGCTTGGCAAAGCGCCGCCCGGTCTGGTCGAGCAACAGCGGGTGATGGGCATATTCCGGCGTCTCAAAACCGAGCAGCGCTTGCAGCAGACGGTGAATATGGCTGGCCTCGAACAAATCCTCGCCACGCGTGACCAGAGTAATACCCTGCAGGTGATCGTCGACGGTGACGGCCAGATGGTAGCTGGCGGGTGTTTCCTTGCGCGCCAATACCACATCGCCGTAGCTTGCCGCGTCGCCGGCAATATCGCCCCTTTCTTGGTCATGCCAAACGAGCGCGCCGGTCTCGGCGCTGGCCCGCGCCACATCGAGGCGCAGCGCATAGGCATCGCCGGCGGCGATTCTTTCCGCCCGAATTTCTTCAGGAAGGCCACGGCAGGTGCCGGGATAGATTGGGCCGCCGGGACCATGCGGCGCGGCGCCAGCCTGGGCAATCTCGGCACGGATCTCTCGGCGCGAACAAAAACACGGATAGATCAATGATCTGGCACGCAGCGACTCCAGCGCCTGTTGGTAATCATCCAGATGTTCGGACTGGCGACGCACCGGCGTTTCCCAGGTCAGGCCCAGCCAGGCCAAGTCCTCATAAATCGCAGCTTCGAATTCAGGCCGGAAACGGGCACTATCGATATCTTCAATGCGCAAAAGAAAGCGCCCGCCCGCCTCCGTCGCCTCGACCGTGCAAAGCGCGGAATAGGCGTGGCCAAGATGAAGATAGCCGGTCGGGCTCGGCGCGAAGCGAGTGATGCAGGGCATCCCCTGCGCACCAGTTCCTACACCGCGCCGCTGCGGCGCAGTGCAGCGATGGCCTCGGCATCGAGTTCGAGCCACTCGCCGAGCACTTCGTCGGTATGCTCGCCGAGAAGCGGTGCGGCACGCGGATAATCCACCGGCGAGGCGGAAAACTTGATCGGGTTGCCGGCGTGCTCGACGTCAATGCCGAAGGCATGGGGAATCTTGACGCGCATGCCGCGGGCGTTGACCTGCGGATCGGCAAAGACCCGATCCAGGGTATTGATCGGCCCGCACGGTACGCCAGCGGGCACGAGCTCAGCCAGCCATTCATCCAAGTCGCGCATGGCTGTCATGCCGCCGATAATCGCGATGACGGCTTCGCGGTGCGCGACCCTCAGGGTATTGGTCTTGAAGCGCTCGTCTTCCATCAGCTCGGCGCGCCCGGCGACCTCGAGAAATTTGGTCAGTTGGGAATTGTTGCCGATACCCAAAATCATGTGGCCGTCGCGAGTCGGGAAAACGCCATAGGGCACGATGTTCTGGTGCGCGTTGCCGGCGCGCTTTGGCGCCTCGCCGCCGATCAGATAATTCATGGCCTGGTTGGCCAGCCACGACACTTGCGTATCCAGCAGGGCGAGATCGATATATTGCCCGAGGCCCGTCTTTTCGCGCCATGACAGGGCGGCGAGCACGGCCACCGTGGCGTACATGCCGGTCATCAGGTCGGCGACGGCAACACCGCCTTTTTGCGGCCCGCCACCGGGCAAATCATCGCGCTCACCGGTGAGGCTCATGAAGCCGCCGGCGCCTTGAATAATCATGTCGTAGCCGGCGCGCGCGGCATAGGGGCCGGTTTGGCCGAAACCGGTGATCGAACAATAGATCAGCCGCGCATTGCGCGCCTTCAGGCTGTCATAGTCCAAATTGTATTTTGCCAGTCCGCCGGATTTGTAATTTTCCAGCAATATGTCGGCGCGCGCGGCGAGATCGGTGCAAATTTTCTGCCCCTCGGGTGTGGAAATATCCAGCGTCAGCGAACGCTTGGCCCGGTTGGCCGACATATAATAAGCCGCCTCGCCACTCTCATTGCCGTCTGTGTCCTTGAGAAAGGGCGGGCCCCAGCCGCGCGTATCGTCGCCGACACCGGGGCGCTCGACCTTGACCACATCGGCGCCGAAATCAGCCAGCAGCTGGCCCGACCAGGGGCCGGCCAGAACCCGGCTCATGTCGAGCACACGAAGCCCGGCAAGCGGCCCCGTGCGCGGCTGCGGAGAAATGGAATTGGACATGTATGGAACCCTGACCGGTGGCGGAATTGGGCGCCAATCTACCTTCTAGGCACGCCCGGGCCAAGCCCGCCGCGCCCGGCAGGGCGGGATTGGTGCTTGCCTGCGCCCCACGGGCTCTTATGATAACAAACGAAACTGATTGCGCCGAAGAGCGACGCCAAATTCGCCTTGGACGGAGGTTGCGTGTCGACATCGCTTGAATCCTGCCATGCCTTGGTGCTGAACGCCGATTACCGGCCGTTGAGCTATTTTCCGTTGTCGCTTTGGTCGTGGCAGGATGCGGTCAAAGCGGCGTTTCTCGAGCGCGTGAACATCGTTTCGGAATATGATTTTGCCGTGCATTCACCAAGCTGCGAGATTCGCCTGCCAAGTGTTATTGCGCTCAAGCAGTTCGTGCCAATGTCGCGCCGCCCGGCTTTCACACGCTTCAACGTTTTTCTGCGCGACCGCTTTGCCTGCCAGTATTGCGGCGGACGGTTTGCCGTTGAGGATTTGACCTTCGATCATGTGATCCCGCGCTCGCGCGGCGGCCACACGAGCTGGAGCAATGTGGTGACGGCCTGCAGTATCTGCAATCTGGCCAAGGGCAGCCACATGCCGAACGAATGCGGTCTCCATCCGCGCCATGCGCCGCGTCCGCCTTCGACCCACGATCTGCACAAAGCCGGGCGGGAATTTCCGCCGCGCTTTTTGCACCAAAGCTGGCGCGATTATCTTTACTGGGATTCAGAGCTGGAACAAACCTAGCACTGCTAGAGCATTCCACGCTCGCAGGCGCTCACGCGAGATGCTCCAGCTCTTTGGTATTGAAGCAAATCACAAACCGACAACCATGTCGCAGGTGATTCCACCTACTCGGGATTTGCTCTAGATACGCTCCGACAACCAGATCGCCAAACGCGTGCCACGCTTGACGGCGGCGCTGAGCGGCTCAAAGCCGGGCGCCTGTTCCGCCTCATGGGCCAATCCAATTTCCTTGTGACGGGTTTCCTCGGCGCCGAATTCGACCAGGGTTTGGCGCAGCTCCGCCTCGTCATCACCGAGCTTCTCGACCTGGGCGGCATAGTGTTGTTCGATCACTTCCTCAACGGCGGCGGTGCAGGCCATGGCGGCGCGCGGGCCCATCAGCGCACTGCCGGCACCGAGCGCGAAGCCGGCGACATGCCAGAACGGCGCCAGCACGGTCGGGCGCACGCGGCGCTCGACCAGCAATTTGTCGAATGCGGCGAGATGTTTGCGTTCGGCTTCGGCCATTTCGCGGATCACCGGCGCCACAGCATCGCGTCCGAGCACCGCCAACTGGCCAGCATAAATGCGCGCCGCGCCATATTCGCCAGCATGATCGACGCGCAGCATACGCTCGACCATTTCCCGAGAATCCGGGTCGCCGGGGAGACGGTCGTCACCGGTACGTTTGGGGCGGCTGGCGCTCTTCGTTTCGTCTGTCATCTTCTGCGCTCCGTGATCAACGCAGCATACAATGTCGCCAGCCCCAAGGCGAGGGAGAGAAGCCCGTTCCAGCCGGCCATGGATATTCCGCCGAGCGACCAGGCGACCTCGTCGCAACGCACCACCGGGGCGGCGAGCAGACTGGCGCGCAATTCCTCGGTGGTGGTGCCAGTAATCGGCGTCGCGCAACTGCTCTCAAACCAGCCCAACTCAACCCCGACCTGATAACCGGCGATACCCGCCCCGATCAGCAGCGCCACCGCGGCGGCGGCCAACAGCGGCGGCGCCACACCGGTACGGCGGCTGAACAACAATGCCGGAAGCGCCGCTGTTAAGGCTGCGACATGAGCGTAGCGCTGATACCAGCAAAGCTCGCACGGGGCGAGACCGCCAATATGCTCAAACATAAACGCGCTGAGCAGCGCCGTGCCACTGATGACGCATAGAATGGCCGGCGGCAGGTACGATTTTTGCACGAGCACCACGTTATTAGACCAATACCTTTAAGAGCACGAACGCACCCACCAACAGGACGAAGAAAAGAAGTGCCAGCTTGCCGAGGTGACGCTCAATGAAGTTGCGCACCGGCTCTCCGTAGCGCCACAAAAGGGCGGCGACGATATAGAAACGCAAGCCCCGCGCCACCACCGAGGCCAGAATAAAAATTCCGATATCTAGCCGCGTAACACCGCTTGCGATGGTAATCACCTTGTAGGGCAGCGGCGTAAAACCACCGGCGCCGACGATCCACCCGCCCCATTCGTTATAATATTCCTGGAATTGGCTGAATTTTTCCTCGGAGCCGTAAAATTCGAGCAATGGCTGGCCCACCGCATCGAACAGCCAGAGGCCAATGGCATAGCCGAGCAGTCCGCCCAACACCGAGGCCAGAGTGCACACGCCGGCGATGCGCCAGGCACGGCGGCGATTTGCCAGGACCATGGGGATCAGCAGCACATCCGGCGGGATGGGAAAGAACGCGCTTTCGGCAAACGACACACCGGCCAGCGCCCAAATGGCATGCCGCCTGCCGGCCAATGCCATCACCCAATCGTAAAGCCTTCTCAGCACCGGCCCAATATTCCCGCCCTTGTTTGCCGTCTTGTCTCAGGTGACAGAGGGCAGCGGGAAAATCAAGCGTGCACAGCGCCATTTACGCGCCGTTTCATACTGGCTTGGCACCGGACAGCGCTTTGGCCTATAACGTCAAATCCGATCTGAATTGGACCATGGCCCCTGTGGCGGAACTGGTAGACGCGACAGACTCAAAATCTGTTATCCGTGAGG
>JAPYQV010000030.1 GCA_029937205.1 Alphaproteobacteria bacterium | reverse complement strand
GCCCTCGATCGTCTTCGGGTTGCTTGGCCTGGCGATATTTATTCAGGTGTTTGAACTGCCGCGCTCGACCGCCGTCGTCGGTGGCCTCACGCTGATGCTGATGACGCTGCCGACCATTATCATCACCACCCGGGCCGCACTTTCAGCCGTGCCGCCGTCCATTCGCGAGGCCGCCCATGGCGTCGGCGCGTCGCCGGTACAGGTGGTGGCCCATCATGTGCTGCCGCTGGCGATGCCCGGAATCATGACCGGTACGATCATCGGCATGGCGCGCGCCCTCGGCGAGACGGCGCCGCTCTTAATGATCGGCATGGTCGCCTTTATCGTTGATATTCCATCGGCGCCGTTCGATTCGGCAACCGCTCTCCCGGTGCAAATTTTTCTCTGGGCAGACAGCCCGGAGCGTGGCTTCGAGGAAAAAATGTCGGCGGCGATCATCGTGCTGCTCGCCTTCCTGATAATTATGAACGCGCTCGCGGTGTTCCTGCGCCGGCGCTTCGAGACCCGCTGGTAGGCGGGGCCCTGTCGATTAAGAAAGTGAATGCGATGACAATGGCAACACCGGCAATAGACGCTAAGATGGAAATCTCCGGGCTCGATGTGTTCTATGGTGCCAACCAGGCGTTGTTCGATGTCGATATGAAATTCGCCGAGAACCGCGTGAGTGCGTTGATCGGCCCTTCGGGCTGCGGCAAATCCACCTTTCTGCGCTGCCTGAACCGCATGAACGATATCATCGAAGGCTGCCGGGTGTCGGGCGATGTACTGCTCGACGGCAATGATATCTACGCCGGCGATCTTGACGTGGTGCAGCTTCGCGCCCGCGTCGGCATGGTGTTTCAAAAACCCAACCCGTTTCCCAAATCAATCTATGACAATGTCGCCTATGGGCCACGCATCCACGGCCTCGCCGATAATGCCAGCGAGCTCGACGAAATCGTCGAAAACAGCCTGCGCAAGGCGGCTCTCTATGATGAGGTGGTAGACCGGATGTCGGCGCCCGGGACCAGTCTCTCGGGCGGACAGCAACAGCGCCTTTGCATCGCGCGCGCCATCGCCATCAGTCCGGAAGTTATCTTGATGGACGAACCCTGTTCCGCCCTCGATCCGATCGCCACCGCCAAGGTCGAGGAGTTGATCGACGAACTGAAAGAAGACTTCACCATCGCCATCGTTACGCACAATATGCAACAAGCGGCGCGCGTATCCCAATACACGGCATTCTTTCACTTGGGAAAGCTGGTGGAGTTCGGCGACACCGAGGCGATCTTTACCAACCCGGAAGAAAAGCGCACCCAGGATTATATCACCGGGCGCTTCGGATAGTGGATAGACTCTGAATTAGGCGTAACAGGAGGGAACCTTGCCCGAGCATACCGTCAAGAGCTACGACGAAGAGCTCAACCAAATGACCGGCACGATCTTGCGCATGGGCGGCATGGTCGAGCAGCAATTGGCCGATGCAATTACAGCACTTATCAAGCGCGATCCGGAATTGGCGGCGCGCGTCATCGAGGATGACAAGCCGGTCGACAAATTGGAACATGGGGTCGACCATCAAGTCATGCGCCTCTTGGCGCTGCGCCAGCCCATGGCGGTCGATCTCCGGCTGATCACCGCCTCGCTGAAAATATCGAGCGACCTGGAGCGCATCGGCGACTACGCCGCCAATGTCGCCAAGCGGGCGGGCGCGCTCAGCCAGGTTGAGCCCATGCGCCCGGTGGCGGTGATCCCGCGCATGTCGCTCATCGTGCAGGGCATGATCAAGGACGTATTGGACGCCTACATGGCGCGCGACGCCGAAAGAGCGCTCGCTGTCTGGCGCCGTGATGAGGAAGTCGATGAAATCTATAACAGCCTGTTCCGCGAGCTGCTGACCTATATGATGGAGGATCCGCGCCACATAACGCCCTGCACCCACCTGCTATTTATCGCCAAGAATATCGAGCGCATGGGCGATCATGCGACCAATATCGCCGAGACCATCAGCTTTCTCGTCACCGGCACGCCGCTCGATGAGGCGCGACCCAAGGGCGACACCACGCCGTTCACCACATCTCCCCTGGATCTTCCCGATAAAGGCCCCGGCGCGGCGTAGCCATGGTGGCGCCCTATATCCTCGTCGTCGACGATGAAGCCGCTCTGCTTACACTGGTGCGTTATAATTTGGAAAAGGGCGGATTCGAGGTCGGCGAAGCGGTCGACGGCGAGGAAGCCATGTTGATGATCCGCGAGCGCCGCCCCGACCTGATATTGCTCGATTGGATGCTGCCGCGACTGTCGGGAATCGAGGTTTGCCGCCGCGTTCGGCGTCAGGCAGATACACAAAATCTACCGATCATCATGCTGACCGCGCGCGGCGAGGAAAGTGACCGGGTGCGCGGCCTCGATTACGGCGCCGACGATTATATCGTGAAACCCTTTTCACCGAGCGAACTGGTGGCAAGGGTGCGCGCTGTGCTGCGCCGCCTGCGTCCCGCTTTCGAAGCCGACACACTCGAATATAGCGGCGTGACCATGGATCTCGCCGAATACCGAGTCACG
Organism: Alphaproteobacteria bacterium; assembly: GCA_029937205.1. GTDB lineage: Bacteria > Pseudomonadota > Alphaproteobacteria > UBA828 > UBA828 > PTKB01. The sequence continues at coordinate 10,758 of JAPYQV010000030.1, read as the reverse complement.
CGTGACGGCGAGGACATTCGCCTGGCGCCCACCGAGTTTCGTTTGCTGCGCTATTTCATGGAGAATCCGGGACGGGTATACAGCCGGGAACAGCTTCTCGACGCGGTATGGGGCCGGGAAATCTACCTGGAGCCCAGAACGGTCGATGTTCATGTTCGACGCCTGCGCAAATCCTTAAACGCCGGCGGTAAGCAAGACATCATCCGAACAGTGCGGGCCGCAGGTTATTCCCTGGATCAACAAGTATAGTTTATTATTTATATTCAATCGGTTATTCGACGTTCACAATATATTTTATTGTCTGTATTACAGTCTGTCTTACACTTGCTTGAAGGCTGAATTTAAATCTCAGACCAAACGCCGGCGTATTACCCGCCCGCAATAAAAATACCATATCTTGCGATATTTATGCCTATGAGTACTACAATTGGTATTAGGTAAGGTGCTGAAAAATAACAATTTTCCAATGTAAACAGTTGTATCATGATTCGGTAAATGCTATGTGCTACATGAGTTCGATTCGTTATGTAACCCGCTTTGGGCATCATACACGGTGATTTATGGCATCCGAAAATTCTCGTTTGGGCTGGGCAATGAACGATAGCCGAATAGACTCAGATCCCAGTGCGGGCGCAACCAATAGGCGGCCGAAAGCCAAGGCGCCTTCACCATGGTCGGTCAGGGGCGTTTCTCGCGAAGCCCGCGCCAAGGCGGCCAAGGCGGCCTCGCGGCGCCGTGAAACCCTCGGCGAGTGGGTGACCAACGCGCTCACGCAAATCGCCAACGAGGAACTCGGCACCGGGCCGCGCCGCGAGGGATCGCAATATGCCACGCCTGGTCTGCCGGTCAGCCCGGCGGACGACGAAACGCCGCTCGGCAAGGCGATGTTGGCTCTGGCGGAGCGTTTCGAGCGCTCCGAAAAGCGCAACGATGCCATCTCCGCGCTTGCGCAACGGGTCGATATCGCCGAAAGCAGCGGCCGGGATGTCAGCATTATGGCCGAGAAAATCGGCATTATGGAGCATCGCTCGCGCGCCCTTACGCTGCTCGTGGATCGGCTGGAAACCGCCGACCGGCGGGAAAAGACCCTGCTTACGCTGATGCACACCGTGGCCGAGCGGGCCGAACGGGGTGAGGAACGCATCGCCGCGGTAACCCGTGGGCTGGCCGATATGGCGAGCCAACTGGAATCAGCGCTCAACCGCAACAGCATCCGCACGGCGCAAGATATCAACCAGTCGATCATGCCGCTCGAGACCGCAGTAAACGCCCTCGGCAGCCGCTTGGCGGCGCAACCTGCAGCACCTCAGCCTGCCGCAGCCTCAGCCGCAGCACCGAGCGCCGCCACGCAGTTTTACGGCACGCCAGCGGAAAATGCCGCCGATCCAGTGCAAACCGAGCAAGAAGCGCCGGAAATTGCCGAATTTCAAGATGAAGCGCCGCATGGTGAAAGTAACGCTAAGCGCCTGAAGTTCGATTTTGACGCGCTCAATAAGCGCGCCATCAAGAATAGCCAACGCCTGGCGCAGGAGCCTGAGGCCGCCGCGGCTGACGAGAAAGACGCCGGCGGCGGCTGGTTTGGCAAAGGCCGAACAGCACAGGAGCCCGACTTGGAAGCTGGCAAGGCGACCGCGAGTGACGATTGGGCGGCCGAGGCTTTGGCGGATGAAGCGCCGGAAAGCGGCCCCTCGAGACATCCTCATGAGCCCCAATTGGCGGAAGAAATCCCCGCGAAAGAGCCGGAACCGGCTGTCAGCGAAGAAGATGAAATGTTGATGGCCATAAAAACAGGCGATCAAGCCGGACAGCCCTAAATAACTGAATTCGTTATTTTATATCAGCTTGCAGGCGCCTTTTTGGCGGCCCGGTTGTGGGCAATGGTCAGCCACAACAAAAATCCAAGCCCAGGCAGCGCGGCAACTGTCGTAATCAGGAAAAACGGCGCCCAATCCACCATTTCCGCCAATCGCCCGGCGGGCGCGGCCAAAAATGTTCGCCCCACGGAGGCAACGGCGCTCAGCAGCGCGTATTGGGTCGCCGTGTAGGCATGATTGCAGAGTTTCGTTAAGTAGGCCACAAACGCCGTTGTGCCCATGCCAGCGGCTAAATTTTCGACACCCACCGCCACCGCCAGCATGCCGAAGTCATACCCCACTATAGCCTGCACCGCGAACATAAGATTGGAAAGCATCTGGACGACGCCACATATCCAGAGCGCCCACAACATACCCAACCGCGCGATCAGCCGGACGCCGATAAGGAGTCCCAACAAAGTCGCGGCAAGCCCGATTGTCTTGCTGGCGTTGGCGATCTCGGCATTGCTAAACCCGAGCTCCACCATGAAATATCCGGTCATTACGCCAGCCATTGAATCACCGAGTTTGTAGAACACGATGAACCCCAAGATGATCAGCCATTGCGGGCGCGTCATGAAATCCACGAAAGGGCTGATTACGGCGCTGTAGAGCCACGCCAGCATGGCGGCCCGGCGGGCGGTCAATTCAGGCTTTTGAGCGAGATAGTCGCGCACCCGGCGTTCGCGCTCCTCAGTTTCTGCGTCAACATGATGCGCCGGTTCGCGACTCAGCATGATGGTAATCAAACCGATCGTTACGAGCGCAGCCATAATCAGGTAAACATCGCTCCAATCGAGCCCCTCCGCCAAATAGAGTGCGCCGGCGCCAGCAATCCACATACCGACGCGATAGCCGACGACCACCGTACTAGCTCCGGCACCGATTTTTTCCTCTTCAAGCAGCTCGACCCGGTAGGCGTCGATCACGACATCCTGACTGGCGCTGCAAAACGAAACGAGAAGGGCAAATATCGCCATCAACCCGGTGTTTGCCACCGGGTCGGTTAGCGCCAAGGCGGCAATCGACGCCATTAGCGCGAGCTGTGTGGCCACCATCCAACCACGGCGTTGTCCGAGAAACCGCGTCAGCAGAGGAAACGGCGACCGGTCGATAACCGGCGCCCATAGAAATTTTAAGGCATAGGGCAGAGTAGCGGCGGAAAACAGGCCCACAGTGGTTTTGTCGATGCCCTCTCGCGCCATCCAGATGCTGAGCGTGCCGAACACCAGCGCAAGCGGTAAACCGGAGGAAATGCCGAGGAAGAATATTGAGACAATGCGCCGATCTCGATAGAGGACCAGTGTGCCACGCCAGGACTTCGGCACCGTATTGCCCAGCCCATCGCGCGACCGCGCCGGAGGCAAGCGGCCGTCAGTCACTATTTGCTTGCCGGGTTGCCTTCAGAGCCGGTCCCTATCATGTGCCAGGTGCAGATTCATTTCCGGCCCGCTGGGCACGATGCGGGTCGGGTTGATGCTCTCGTGGCTGCGGTAATAATGTTCCTTGATGTGGCGGAAATTGCATGTCCCGGCGACGCCCGGGGTCTGGTACAATTCGCGTAAGTAATTGGAAAGGCGCGGGTAATCCGAGATTCTACGGAGATTACACTTGAAATGGCCGACATAGACGCAGTCGAAACGCAGAAGCGTGACGAAGAGCCGCCAATCCGCCTCGGTTAAGCATTCGCCGCATAGATAACGCCGCGTTCCGAGCCTGTCCTCCACCCAATCGAGCGCCGCAAAGAGTTGCTCGAAGGCCTCTTCATAGGCCGCCTGGGTGGTGGCAAATCCGTTACGATAAACGCCGTTATTGATGTCGGTGAACACCCTCTCGTTGATTTCGTCGATTTCGTCGCGCAGATCATCCGGGCAATAATCGGGGCTTTCAGCGTCAAATGCGCCGAATTCGCTGTTCATCATGCGAATAATTTCGGCCGATTCATTGTTGACGATAATGCTGCGTTCGCGGTCCCACAGCACCGGCACCGTGACCCGGCCTGAATAATCCGCCTGTGCCTGGGTGTAAATTTCATGCAAATGGCCGGCGTTAATCAGCGGATCGGCAATGCAGCCCTCGCTTTCACCGAATGCCCAGCCCTTGTCGGCCATGAACGGATCGACGATCGAGACGCTGATGGTGTCCTCTAAACCCTTGAGAACACGGAATATAAGGGTGCGATGCGCCCACGGGCAGGCAAGCGAGACATAAAGGTGATAGCGCCCGGATTCCGCCTTGAAACCGGTACTGCCATCGGCACTGACGAACGCGCGGAATTGCGTCTCGCCGCGCACAAAGCGGCCATCCTTGGAGCGAACCGCGAGGGTATCGGGTTGCCAAACACCATCCACCAATTGACCCATAGGCCGCCCCCTTTTGATACTGTCGCCAGCCCGTCATACATTGATATGACACGGCTAAGGCGTTGAATTAACTAATTATTAATAATATCTAGCCTGACAGTGGCCGCGCACTTGCGTCCACGAACCGAGCAACATCCGCCTCCGGTTTGGCACCAAAATGGGAAATTATCTCGCCGGCCGCAAGCGCCCCGAGTCTGCCGCAGCGTGCGAGGTCAAAATCATGGGTAAATCCGTAGAGAAAACCTGCGGCATAAAGGTCGCCGGCACCGGTCGTGTCTGTCACCCGCGCCACCGGCGCCACATCGATAACATGAACTTCGTCCCTGCCGACCACCACCGAGCCCTGTTTACCGCGCGTCAACGCGGCAATCTCGCAATGTTGGCGCACTTGCCGAAGCGCCTCGTCGAAATCGGTCAATTGATAGAGCGAGAGGATTTCGTCTTCATTGGCGAAAAGTATATCCACATGGTTTTCGACCATATCGCGCAATTCATCGCGATGACGGTCAACGCAAAACGAATCGGATAGGCTGAGGGAAACGCGCCGGCCATGTGCGGCAGCAATGCCCTGTGCCTTGCGGAACGCCTGCTTGGCGCCCTCCGGATCCCACAGATATCCTTCCATGTAGGTAACTTTGGCATCTGCGATCACGTCTTCGCGGATATCGTCCGGGCCTAGCTCAATACAGGCGCCGAGATAGGTATTCATGGTGCGCTGGGCGTCGTCGGTAACGAGAATGAGGCAGCGTGCGGTCGGTGTGCCGTCTGAAGCGGGTGCGGTGTCGTAGCGCACACCGGCGGCGTTGATGTCATGACGAAACACATCACCCAAAGTGTCTTTCTTAACTTTGCCGATATATCCAGCTGCGCCGCCGAGAAGGGCGAACCCTATCATCGTGTTGGCGGCGGAACCGCCCGACGCTTCAATACCGACGCCCATGGCGTCATAAAGCGCTTCGGATTGCTCGGCGCTGATCAGGGTCATGGCGCCTTTGGCCAGGGCATGATCGGTGAGAAACGAATCCTCGGCACGCGCAATGACATCGACGATCGCATTGCCGATCCCGACCACGTCCAAGCTTGGTTGCGCCATATATTTCAACTCCGATTCGCTGGTCAATTTTGAATTCTTGCGGCGCACTATAAGGTGCCAAAGAGATAGAATCCAACATATGGTAAGGGCATGGTAACAACCGAGATTCGCCACACCGCGCCGGCGCCAGCGACCGCCCGGCGCTGACGCGAGAGAAGGATGAAAAGATGATTAAAGCGCTGGTGTTAACCCTCAAACAATTGGGCGACCGGCGCATCAACCGCCCGATGTTGTGGACTCTGCTGATCGCGTTGGCAATTTCCGCCGTGCTGATTGCTGGCGCCACGGCATCAATCGCCATGCTGGAATTCTCCGGCATCATATTTATTGATTGGGCCTTGGCGCTCTTAGGCGGCATTGCCGCGGCCTTCATCGCCTGGATGCTGTTTCCCGTGCTGGCAGCGGAAATACTCTACGCCTTCGTCGATCAAGTGGCCGATGCGGTTGAGGAACGCCACTACCCCCATTTGCCGAAGCCCAGTCCGGCGTCTTTTTGGCATTACACGAAGGCCGGTATCCGCCTCGCCCTGGTCATGGCGTTTTTCAACCTGCTGATTCTGCCGCTCGCATTCTTTCCCGTCGCCAATGTGATCTATCCGATATTCTATTTCATCATCAACGGCGTATTGCTGGGCCGCGAATTCTTCGAAATCGTTGCGCCGCGGCGGATGGATTTCAAGGCAGTGAGCCAGCTGCGCCGCAAGCACCGCATTAAATTATTTGTCTCAGGCGTTGTAATTGCATTATTATTCACAATTCCGCTGATTAACTTGATTGCACCGATCGTGGCGACGGCCTTTATGGTCCACATCTTCCACGGTCTCGACGGAAGCGGAACGCCGCGCAGCGAATTGCGGTCATAAGCTTTTGATGGATACAGAATTGGTCCGCCGTAGAAGCAACCAACCAGGAGGCCGCAAGCCCATGTCCGGCAACAGCAACGAAGATGCGCATATCATTCCGCGCTTTTCCAACGAGCCCATGGGACTGGATGGCCCGAATCGTGCCGTGCAGTTTCATCCCGATGTGCCGCACCGCCGGGAAGGTGCTCTGGCACCGTCGGAGGCCGGTGAATCCGACGAGTTCTTATCGGAGAGCAAACTTCTGATCGTGGGCAAGAATATGGGCCTGAAAGGCGCGGAGATTTCCGATTGTGACCGTCTTGTCGTCGAAGGCATTATCGACGGCAATCTGACCAGCGGGCGCTATCTCGAAATCGACTTTGGCGGCACCTTCAAAGGATCTGCCGTGGTCGATAACGCCGAAATTGCCGGCACCTTCGAAGGCGAATTGCGCGTCCATAATCGTCTCGCCATTCACGCCTCGGGGCTGGTTATCGGCCGCGTTTTTTATGGCCAACTCGAAGTGGAGCGCGGCGGCCGGCTGAACGGCCACGCCGAACATGACGGCGGAAACCGCGAAGCCGATCTGCAGCCGGTCGGCGACGAGAGCCCGGAAATTACATTTTCCACTCCGGCGGCCGGGTCAGAAACGGATTGATCACGCGCCGCTTGCGGAACGCCGGGCCGGCGCCACCGGTCCTCATCACGCTTGTCCTGATATTGCTCATTGTGGCCGCTTGCGCCGGACCGAAATCTTCCGCGCCGCGCCCTGTCGATGACCCGGCACCGGCAAACCAACAAACCAGAATTGAGCCAGCTTCCGAATCGCCGGCCACCGTAGAATCTTCCGCGCCGGTCGCAGCACTGGATACGGATGTGACGGCGCCGGACCCGGAATTGACGATTGCCCCGGCCGGCGAAGCGGCAATACCGCCGATCAATGACGATCCGCACCAGTTGATGGGTCTCGCACCCCACGCCGTCAACCGCCTGCTCGGACCGCCCTCTCTGTTGCGGACGGAAGCGCCCGCCGAAGTTTGGCAGTACACCGCGGAGGATTGCGTCCTCGATATTTATCTCTACGCCGAGGAGAAAATGCCGGATCGCTCAACCGTTACTTATTATGAAATACGCCGTTCCGATAGGGCCGAGAGCGGCGCCCGCGCCTGCTTCGGCGAGATAATCCAGAGCTGGAATAACACCTCGGACAATACGCCTTAACGCTTGGCGCCGTCGGTTGCCGTGGCTGCCGTGGCTGCCGTGGTTTTCTCCTTGAACGCGCACAGCTCGCGCACCACGCAAGCCGGGCAATCAGGGCTACGCGCTTTGCACACATAGCGGCCAAAAAGAATCAGCCAGTGATGCGCGTGCTGGAGAAATTCCTCCGGGACGGCTTTATAGAGCTTGTTCTCGACCTGATCGGGCGTTTTGCCGCGCGCCAGACCGGAGCGGTTGGCGACCCGGAAAACATGGGTATCGACAGCGATGGTCGGCTGGCCAAATACCGTGTTGAGGACCACGCCCGCCGTCTTGCGCCCGACGCCCGGCAGCGCCTCCAATTGTGCACGTTCGCCCGGCACCTGACTGTCGTGACGCTCGATCAGCATCCGGCTCAAAGCGATGATATTCTTGGCCTTGGTGTTATAGAGGCCGATAGTGCGTATATGCTTCTTGAGCCCGGCCTCGCCCAGCGCTACCATTTTCTTCGGCGTGTTGGTGGCGGCAAAGAGTTTCTTGGTCGCTTTGTTGACGCCGGCGTCGGTGGCCTGGGCGGAGAGGACAACGGCGACGAGGAGCGTGTACGAATTTTTGAATTCAAGTTCGGTCACCGGCGCGGGAATGCGCGCGGCCAAACGTTTCATGAATTCGGCGACGTCGGATTTTTTCATAGCGGCTGAGATTAGTCGTCGAGAGCGGGTTACACTAGAGAATAGAATTCATCTTATGAATATGACAGCGCCGGCCGATTGAAATGAAATTGCTGTTGACCCTGCTGCTGTTCGCCACGCTTCTAGCGCTGGCGCCCCTTGGCAGCGCGACTGCCGGGTTGAGCGAAGGGCGCGCCGCCTACGCGCGCGGCGATTACAGCTCCGCATTGGCTGAATTGACTCCCCTTGCCAAGGCCGGAAACGCGCACGCTCAGCGCATGCTGGGCGCCATGTACCGTCAGGGCCACGGCGTCGCCAAGAATGCCGAGCGCGCCCTCCATTGGACCCGGGAAGCGGTCAAACAGGGCGATGGCGGGGGGCGCGCCAATATTCCCTTGGCGCAATACCGCCTCGGCACGTTTTTCCTTGAGGGCCTGGGCGGCACGCGCGACAGGGTGCGCGCATTTGTGTGGTACACGCGCGCTGCCGCCAATGAGCGCGCCGGCGGCCTCGCGGCCCATGCCGCAAAAGCGCGCGATAAAATCGCGCGCCAACTGAGCGAGACGGAGAAGGCGCGCGGCACCGCAATGCTGCGGCGAATGTCGGCGCTCGCCGAAAACACCCCGCGCAAGCCGGCCAAGAAATCCACCGGCACCGGATTTATCGTCAGTGCCGACGGCTACATCCTCACCAATAATCATGTGATTGCCGGGTGCGTTGAAGTGCATATCAAGCCCCTCATTGTGCCGGTCATTGCGGCGGATGCCGAGCGCGATCTCGCTCTCCTTAAAGTAGGCGCCAATTTCAAACGGTTCGCGACCTTTAGAGAAGGCGACATCCGTAAAGGCGAAAGCGTCGTCGTGGCGGGCTTTCCGCTGCACGGTGTGCTTGGATCCGATTTCAAGATCACCACCGACACGGTGAGCGGATTGACCGGGCCCGGCAACAACAAGGCACTGCTGCAACTTTCGGCGCCGATCCAAAAAGGCAATAGCGGCGGCCCCTTGCTCGACCTTTCTGTTCATGTGGTGGGCGTGGTGGTCAGCAAATTGGACGTTCTGAAACTGGCCCGCGCGACCGGCGATATCCCGCAGAATGTAAATTTCGCCATCAAGGGAAATGTTGCGCGCGACTTCATGACCGAACATGGCGTTGTTGTGGTGGCCGCACAATCCGGCGCGGATCTGCCACCCGCCGATGTGGCGGAGCGCGCCCAGCTCTATACCGCGTTGATCGAATGTTGGAAGTGAAATGACGCCGGAATTCAAAAATTTGAGCGGAGCACGCCCGTCACAAACCACTGCATCGGATCGACAAGAAGCAGTCGGCGGGCCAATTCTTTTCGATGCAGTGCTCGAGCCCCACCGCGCCCTGCCGCGCTCCGGCTTTATCGTGGTGATGCTCGCGGCCGGCGTGATCACCCTCGGCATTGGAATCTTTTTTCTGGCGCTCGGTGCCTGGCCGGTATTCGGTTTCCTTGGCCTGGACCTGCTGCTGCTCTGGTTGGCGTTCAAGCTAAATGCGCGGGCGCTTCGCATCGTCGAGCGTATTTGCATCACACCTGAGAAAGTTTTGGTAACGCGCCAGAGACCGCGCGGCCAGGAGAGTTGGGAATTCAACCCCTATTGGCTGAATGTCAGGTTGAACGAATCCGCCGACGGAAAAGGCGCGCTTCACCTTTCCTCACACGGCTTCTCCCTCAGCCTCGGCGCCTTTCTCGTTGCCGAAGAGCGCCGCGCGTTGGCCGAATCGTTGCGCCAGGCATTGGCGGATTTACGCCGCGCTTATACCAAGGAGCGGTGATAATGACCCATGGATCGCCCCCGCGGCCCGTCGGGTAGGAGGGAGGCCGCGGGCGATGCGGCCCATCGGCAAGGCCTTCCGACGCCCTCCGACGGGCCGCGGGGTTGACCGGACCGGCGGCTTGCCAAGGCTTTCGGACGGCGTCGCGCGCGCCTCGCGATGTGCCGCATCGCCACGCCCCGCGCTCCTGGCCGAAAACCTTGGCAAGCCGTCCTCATGGATCATTATCATCGCTCCTTGGTATAGGGCGTGAAACTCGCCACAAGCGATATCCCACTCATATTCCTGGTGGCAGGCGAAGCGTCGGGTGACATCATCGGCGCCCGCCTCATGGCGGCTCTGAGAAAAAAAACCAATGGCCGGGTCTCGTTTGCCGGCGTTGGTGGCGCACATATGGAAGGCGAAGGGCTTGAGAGCCTGTTTCCCATGCGCGAACTCTCCATCATGGGGATCTTCGAGATATTGCCGCATATTCCAAAATTGCTGCGCCGCATTCGGCAAACCGAAAAGGCGGCCCGGCACCTGGCGGCGAGCGCTGTTGTTACGGTGGATTCGCCCGACTTCAGTTTTCGTGTTGGCAAACGCCTGAAGGGGAGTGGCATACCAGTTGTGCATTATGTCGCGCCACAGGTTTGGGCGTGGCGCGCCGGGCGGGCACAGAAAATCGCCAAGTTTCTGGCGCACCTGCTGCTGCTCTTTCCGTTTGAAGAAAAGTTTTTCGCAGAGACCGGATTACAAACCACATTCGTCGGCCATCCCCTGGCCGAGGAGAATATCGAAAATGCCGATGGCGCTGCGTTCCGGCAACGCCACGACATTCCCGTCGAGGAATCCGTGCTGGCAATTTTGCCGGGCAGCCGTTTCTCAGAAATTTCCCGGCACTTGAAGATATTCGGCGACACGGTAAATGCTATGGCAGCGCGCCAAGCGCTGCGT
>JAPYQV010000524.1 GCA_029937205.1 Alphaproteobacteria bacterium | reverse complement strand
GTCCGGAGTGCGATGACCGTGGACGCCTTGACCATCATCAAACTGGCCGGCGGCTTTGTGCTGTTGTTCTGCGGCGGCGAGGTGCTGGTGCGCGGCTCCGTCTCGCTCGCCCGGCGCTGGCAGGTTTCGCCGTTTTTGATTGGCGCCACGGTGATTGCTTTCGGCACCTCGGCGCCGGAACTGGTGGTCAGCCTGAAAGCCGCATTCGACGACGCCATGGGCATCGCGCTCGGCAATATCGTCGGCAGCAACATCGCCAACCAGTTGATGATTCTCGGCATCGCAGCGTTGATTGCGCCGGTGATCGTCAATCGCCGCGCGGTATTGCGCGACAGCCTGGCGCTGGTGGCGGCCACGGCGCTGCTCACGGTGTTCGTTGCCATGGGTGAAATTACGCGCTGGCAGGGCGCCCTGATGTTCATCCTGCTGGCGGCTCTGATAATCTGTTCCTATTGGTCGGAACGGCGCCGGGCGAGCCCGTCGGGCGAGCTCCACGCCAAGGAAGCGGCGGAACACCAGGATGTGCCGCACAGCATGTCCACCGCCCTGATCTTCGTCGTCGCCGGGCTGGCATGTGTCGCTTTCGGCGCGCACCTGCTGGTCGACGCCGCCGTGGTGGTGGCGCGCGGCATCGGCATGTCGGAAGCGGTGATCGGCCTCACGGTGGTCGCCGTCGGCTCTTCCCTGCCCGAACTCGCGACCACCATCGTCGCCGCCTACCGCAAACATGCGGATGTCGCGCTCGGCAATGTGATCGGCTCGAGCTTGTTTAATATATTGGGCATTCTCGGGCTGGTCTCGTTTATCCACCCGATCGACGCACCGCACGAAATCGTCGCCTTCGACATCTGGATCATGCTCGGCGTCACCGCATTCGTACTCGCCCCGGTGTTCGCCGGCATGCGCATCAACCGGCCCGTGGGCGGCATCTTCGTGGCGCTCTATGCCGGCTTTATCACGGTGCAATATCTTGGTTTCATCAAGCCCTGACCAAGCTGGACAGACCCCCAAATTTCTCTTATAACCCGCCCTTCAAAGCCCCCTGCCCAGGTAGCTCAGTTGGTAGAGCAGCGGACTGAAAATCCGCGTGTCGGTGGTTCGATTCCGCCCCTGGGCACCACCCCTTCGACCGACCATTGAATTCATTCAGCTTTTCCGTCTGATTGTCTTACCGAAGGATAATCATCAGATAGGTAAGACACTTTTGTTCTATCTATGTCTTTTTGAACCTTTCTGATTGCATTGTCGGCAAGCACTTTTTGACGCGCTGCTTCCGTATATCTTTGAAGTTCTTTATGTGTTCGGTGTCCTGTAATCGACATGATCTCATGGTCCGTGCAGCCGGCCTCAGCAAGCCGCGTTGCCGCTGCTTTGCAAAGCCCATGGGCAGAACAATTCATTAATCCCGCATTGTCACACATGCGGCGAAACCAGTTTCCGAAACCATTAAACGAGTACGGTTTGCCATGCTCGGTGACTAAGAAAGTCAGATCACCACACGGGCTAGCATCCATGATCCTACGAAGTTAGGGAAGGATTGGGATCGACAGTTGGACCGGCTTCGATTTTCTATTTTTGTGCTGGATGAATTCTAAGCGGCCTTCCTTAACGTGCTGACGGCCAAGTACAACGATGTCAGACCGGCGCTGCCCGGTGTATAGCAAAAGAGCCATTGCGAGGCGGACCTTGGTTCCTATTGGGTGCTTCGCTTCAAATTGGAGAACTTCCTCCAGCGTCCATGAATGGTGGCCCATGGGGTTATTACTTTTAAAATAAGGGATATCACTCGTCGGGTTCACCAGAATCCCCGAAGCATCATAGTTGATGCCGTGTTTGAAGACCTGTCTGAGCGCCTTCAACATAGCGTTGGCGGCCTCCGGTCGATCAGCTAATTCATCGCGTATCTTCAATACGTGGTGGCGCTCAAGGCGCGTATACGGCAGGTGTCCGTATTTTTCGCTCAACCGATCCAGGATGGCTGCCCGCACGGTTTGTGTCCGTGTTTGTAGCTGTATAAATGCCGCCGAGCTTTTATATTCTTGTATCAACCACTTGAGAGAACTTGATCCTACATTCAGTAATTTATCGGGTCTTCGGCCATATTTGAGAGTAACACCAGGGGGAATTTCATTGTTAAGCGCAGCCTTATAGTCTTGCCAAAATTCTTTCGACCAAAGCGGTGGGCGTAAGTTCCAACTCTTATGTTTAAGGCGGCGGAATTGAAGTCGGTGCACACCGTGCCGGTCTTTGTATTCGCGCACGAATTTTGGTTTCTTTTTCACGATGCAAGTTCCTTATCCCACGGGTTAGCGTTGGCTTCTTCCTCACTCTTGGGCAATTCCCTGAACGCCATTTTTATTTCCTCACGATCCCACACGCGACAACGATCTATGGTGCGCGGTGAAGGCATTCTGCCATCTGCCACCATCTGATCGAATTTGGTTGATCCGACACTTATGTACGC
>JAPYQV010000523.1 GCA_029937205.1 Alphaproteobacteria bacterium | reverse complement strand
GCTTATTGCATTCCGGCAAGCGTGACTACGCGCCCGAGTTAATACGAGGTAGCCAAGGGAGCGGACGCGACCGCCCGGCATTTGAGGGGCCGCTTACAATTAAGCCACAATCAGTTCGCGCATGTGCCGATTGGCGAGGGCAAGCTTGGCGAGATCGAGCGGGCCGGAACTTCTGAGATCCTCGAACAATGTCGTCGCCCGTTCGAACACACCCTGATTGTCGCGCACCCAATATTCCACCGCGTCTTCCGGCGCGATGCCGTCACCTGCCGCCAGAACGGTTCGGCACAGCGCCCGTTGTTGAGAGTACAGATCTTCGATAATGGCGGCGACCGCGCGGTGTTGCCAATGGTCGCCGGCAAGCAGCGGCGTGGCGCCATCGCGCAGCCATTCGAGATTGAAACGCGCGCCGAGCTGAAAATAGACCGCCGCCGTGGTCGCCACGGAAAGCGCCGACTGACGCGCCACTTCGACGATGTCGCAAGCCGGGATCATGGCATCGACGGCGGCCACGAGGCGAGCCAGCTTGTCGGGAACGCCGGTCTTGCCGAACCTGGTTTGGCGCGCGCCCATGTTGGCGAGGCCGGCCGGTGAGAGCACGGATTCAATCTCCCCCTCCAGTTCAGCAACGCCAGCGCCGAAATCGGCGATGGCGCGCGTGATGTCGAGCGGGCGCGGCCGATTGCTGAGAAGCCACATGGTGTGGTGTGTCAGCACTTTGTGGAATTCGCCAAACATCTCGAGCTGCACATCATTTGGTATTTTGTTGTCGAGCGCCTCGATCGCGCGCCAGCTGCGCCGCAGCTGATTGACATTGCGTGCCGCCAAATAGGCACGCGCCACATCGCCCTGTCCGCAAAGCCGCTCTTCCGCCACTTCAGTGACGAAGGAAACGCCGGCGCGGTTGACCAGGCTGTTGGCGACGGAGGTGGCAATGATCTCTCGGCGCAGGCGATGGCCTTCTATTCCGGCGACATGTTCGGCGCGCAGTGGCGCCGGGAAATAGAGCATCAGATCGTCACCGAGGTGGGAATCCTCCGGTACATCGCTCTCCAGCAAACCGTCGTTCAGCGACAATTTGGCATGCGCCAGCAGCACCGAAATTTCCGGCCGCGTCATGCCGTGTCCGGCGCTCGCCCGATCGCTGAGCGCGTCTTCATTGGGCAGTCCCTCGACTTCGCGGTCAAGCTGGCCGCGGCGCTCCAACGTGCGCATGAGGCGGGCATGGGAATCGAGGCGCTCGGGCGCGTGGATGGCTTCGACGCTTACCGCTTGGCTTTGCAAATAATTATTGCGCAACACCAACGCCGCGACCTCATCGGTCATGCGGTGCAAGAGCGTGTTTCGCTGCTCCGTGCTCAGATCGCCATCTGCGACCGCATTGGCAAGCGCGATTTTGATGTTCACTTCATGGTCCGAACAGTCCACCCCGGCGGAATTATCCAGGGCATCGCTATTGACCTTGCCGCCGGCAGCGGCGAACTCGATCCGCGCGGCCTGGGTCACGGCCATATTGGCGCCCTCACCGATGACGCGGCAGCGTAGTTCAACGGCGGCGGCACGCACCGATGCATTGATACGATCGCCGATATCGGCGTCGCGCTCGGCGCTACCACGGACAAAGCAACCAATGCCGCCGAACCACAGCAAATCCGCCTCAGCCCGCAGGATGGCAGCGATCAGTTGATTGGGTGTGAGCGATTCCGCATCGATGCCTAAACAGGCGCGCGCCTCAGCGCTTAGGCGCACCGATTTCGCACTGCGCTCGGCGATGAAACCACCCGTCGACAAGCCGCGGTAATCACTCCAATCGGAGCGCTCCATGCGAAACAGGCGCTTGCGCTCCGTGAAACTGGTTTTGGCGTCGGGATTGGGATCGATAAAGATATGGCGATGGTTAAACGCCGCGAGCAGACGAATATGCTCGGATTGCAGCATGCCGTTGCCAAATACATCGCCGGCCATATCGCCGATACCGATAACGGTAAAATCCTCAGCCTGGATATCGCGCCCCAGCTCGCGAAAATGGCGCTTTACCGATTCCCACGCACCGCGCGCGGTGATGCCCATTTTCTTGTGGTCATAACCGTCGCGTCCGCCCGATGCAAAGGCATCGCCCAACCAGAAGCCGTGGTCGATGGCCAATTCGTTGGCGATATCCGAGAAGCTGGCGGTGCCTTTGTCTGCCGCGACGACGAGATAGGGGTCGTCCGCATCATAGCGCACCACATCGCTGGGCGGAATAATGACATCGCCGGCGCGGTTGTCGGTCAGGTCCAACAGGCCGGAAATGAAAATCTTGTAGCACGCGATCGCCTCATCGCGGAGCGCCTCGCGGCCCACAGGCGGGTGCTTGACGACAAAGCCGCCTTTGGCGCCAACCGGCACAATCACTGCGTTCTTGACCATCTGCGCCTTCATCAGGCCGAGCACCTCAGTGCGAAAATCCTCGCGCCGGTCGGACCAGCGTATAC
>JAPYQV010000522.1 GCA_029937205.1 Alphaproteobacteria bacterium | reverse complement strand
ATGATGGTGAACATGCCGATGTCGCCGGTGCGTCGGACATGGGTGCCGCCGCAGAGCTCAACCGAATAAGGTGAGCCATCGCCTTCCCCACATTCCCCCATGGAAACGACGCGAACTTCGTCGCCGTACTTTTCACCGAACAGCGCCAGGGCGCCATTCTCGACCGCTTCGTCCGGTGTCATCAGGCGCGTCGCCAGCGATGAATTCTCGCGTATCCGCTGATTGACTTCTGCTTCGACCGCGTCACGTTCTTCATCGCTCATGGGTTTGGGGTGGCTGATGTCAAAGCGCAGGCGGTCCGGTGCCACGAGCGAACCCTTCTGTGTCACATGGTCGCCGAGATGATTGCGCAGCGCGGCGTGCAGCAAATGGGTCACCGAGTGATTGGCCTTGAGGCCGTCGCGGCGTGGTTCATCGACAGTGAGGGTCAGCGCATCGCCGATATTGAACGTGCCGCTCTCGATTGCGCCGTAATGCACGATCACATCGCCGGCGCGTTTTTGCGTGTCGCTGACAATGAACCGCGCGCCGTCGGCCGAAACAATTTCGCCGCTATCGCCCATTTGGCCGCCGGATTCACCGTAGAACGGCGTTTGGTTGACCACCAGGGCAAGCTCCGCACCGGCGGCGGCACTCGACACCTCGCCGCCGTCCTCGATCAGAGCCGTGACCACACCCTCGGCGCTCGCCATTTCATAGCCGAGAAATTCACTCGCCCCGGATTTCTCGCGGATCTCGAACCATATCCGATCGGTCGCCGCATCGCCCGAGCCGGCCCACGCCTTGCGCGCTTCGGTGCGTTGGCGCTCCATGGCGACCTCGAAGCCGGCATTGTCGACCTCGCGGCCCTCACGGCGCAACGCATCTTGAGTCAAATCGAGCGGGAAACCAAAGGTATCGTAAAGCTGGAACGCGACCTCGCCGGGCAGGGCTTCGCCCTGGCCGAGCTTGTCGGTCGCCGAGCCGAGCAATTTCAGGCCGCGCGCCAAGGTCTGCTTGAAGCGGGTTTCCTCGAGCTTCAGGGTCTCGGTGATCAGCGCCTCAGCGCGCGCCAATTCGGGAAAGGCCTGGCCCATTTCACCGACCAATGTCGGCACCAGGCGCCACATCAAGGGCTCGACGCAGCCCATCTGATGGGCATACCGCATGGCCCGGCGCATGATCCGGCGCAGCACATAACCGCGCCCTTCATTGGACGGCGTCACGCCATCGGCAATCAGGAACGAACTGGCGCGCAAGTGATCGGCGATGACGCGGTGCGACACTTTGTGGTCGCCACCGGCCGGCGTGTTGGAATATTCAGCACTGGCGGCAATCAAATTGCGAAACAGGTCGGTTTCGTAATTGTCATGCTCGCCCTGCAGGATGGCGGCGATGCGCTCCAGGCCCATGCCGGTATCGATCGAGGGCTTGGGCAGATCGACACGCTCTTCGAGAGTGACCTGCTCGTACTGCATGAACACCAAATTCCAGATCTCGACGAAACGGTCGCCGTCTTCGTCCGGGCTGCCGGGCGGGCCGCCTGGAATGTCCGTGCCGTGGTCGTAGAAAATCTCCGAACACGGACCGCACGGGCCGGTATCGCCCATCGCCCAGAAATTGTCGGATGTCGGAATGCGGATAATTCTTTGCTCCGGCAGACCGGCAACTTTGCCCCACAAATCGAAAGCGTCATCGTCCTCGGCATAGACGGTCACCAGCAGTCGCTCGGCATCGAGAACGAATTCCTTGGTGATCAGATTCCAAGCCAACTCAATGGCGCGTTCCTTGAAATAATCGCCAAAGGAAAAATTGCCCAGCATCTCGAAGAAGGTGTGGTGGCGCGCGGTATAGCCGACATTGTCGAGATCGTTATGCTTGCCGCCGGCGCGCACGCATTTCTGCGATGTCGCGGCGCGTTGGTAGACGCGTTTTTCGACCCCGGTGAAGACATTCTTGAACTGCACCATGCCGGCATTGGTAAACATCAATGTCGGGTCGTTGTGCGGCACCAAGGGGCTCGAGCTCACGACCTCATGACCGTGGCCACGGAAATACTCAAGAAAATGGCTGCGAATTTCGTTGACGCTGTGCATGGCGGATTCCAATTCAGGGCCCCGGCGCCTTTCGCGGGAGCGCCTGCTATTTAAAGGGCCTGGGTTGGCCTGTCCAGCATGGCGCGCAAGAGGCGCCGCCAAACGAAAAGAAGGCCGCGCGGATTATCGCACCGCGCGGCCTTCATATTTCGATTATTTAGCGCTGGCGGTTACTCGCCGACCGCCTCTGCAGTGTCCTGTGGCGTCTCGCCATCCTCGACGACTTTGACCGGCTTGTTGGCGCCGAGGCCGGCCGCTTCGCGAATGGCGGCTTCGATGGTGTCCGCCATCTCGGGATGGTCGCTCAGGAACTGCTTGGCATTTTCCCGCCCCTGGCCGATGCGTTGGCTGTCATAGGAATACCAAGAGCCCGATTTCTCGACCAAGCCGGCCTTCAGGC
>JAPYQV010000521.1 GCA_029937205.1 Alphaproteobacteria bacterium | reverse complement strand
AATTTCATGGGCGCGGCGCTCATGCGCTGGATTTACATAGCTGTGCAGGAAACCGATGGCGACGCTCTCGACCTTGTGCGCCTTCAACGGCTCCACCAGGCCAGCGACGGCCGCTTCGTCGAGCGGCAGGATGACCTCGCCGGCGGCATTTAGTCGCTCGGCCACGGGAAAGCGCCGCCGCCGCGGCACCAAGGGCAGCGGCTTTTCCATGTTGATGTCATATTGCTCGAAGCGGCTTTCCGAGCCCATTTCAATGCTGTCGCGGAAACCTTCCGTCGTCACCAGGGCAGTGATCACGCCTTTGCGTTCGATCAGGGCGTTGGTGGCAAGCGTGGTGCCGTGGATGATCAGCGACACCTCGCCCGGCGTGACGCCGGATTGTGCCAGAACCTTTTCAATGCCCTGGCCAACACCTTCTTCTGGGGCGCGTGGTGTGGTCAGCACCTTGGCGGTGTATCGCGCGCTATCTTTTTCCAACACCACGTCGGTAAACGTAACGCCGATATCCACACCGATCCGCGCCGGGGAGCTGTCTTGTTGCGCCATGTTATGGTTTCCGTATTTGGGCTCGAATTGAAGGCGGCAATATGGCTGATTAGCCGTAGGCCTTCAATGGAAGCGCATGGTAAGACGGGGAGAATTGAGAAGTTGGGCGCGATGGAATTGCAGGATCAAGTTGTCTTCATTACCGGCGGGGCCGGCGGTCTGGGCCAGGCCATGTGCCGCAAGTTCGCCGCTGAGGGCGCGCGACTGGTCATCGGCTACCGCACCAGCGCCGATGCCGCCGAAAGACTCGCCTACGAGCTGCCCGGCAGCGGCCATTCGGCCAAGGAAGCGGTGGTCGAGGACAGTACTGGCCTGGCCGCGCTCTCGGTCGAAATAGAGGCTGAATATGGCCGCCTCGATATTCTGATCAATAATGCCGGTATTACGCGCTTCGTCCCGCATGGCGATCTCGACAGCCTCGATGACGATCTGATCGACGATATATTCCGCACCAATTGGCGCGGTGCCTTTGCCTGCGTGCGTGCCTGTCGGTCCTTGCTCGATGCGGGCGATGGCGGGCTGATCATCAATATTTCTTCGATTGCCGGTGTCACCGCCATGGGCAGTAACATCGCCTATTGCGCCTCCAAGGCTGCGATGAACAGCATGACCATGTCGCTGGCACGTGCCTTGGCGCCGCGCATCCGCGTGGTGTCACTCTCTCCGGGCTTGGCCGAGACCGATTTCGTCAGCGGCCTCGATCAGGCGTGGTGGGACGAGCAATCCGAGCGCACGCCACTACAGCGCCTGGCCAGACCTGAGGATGTTGCCGGGGCGGCGCTGGCCATCGCGACAAATCTTAAATTTTCCAATGGCTGTATCATCCCGTTGGATGGCGGCCGGCCACTGACGTGAGCGCCACGGCTTCCGGGGCGGCGGGAGCGGGCCGAACTGGCCCGCCTTCAAAATATCCGGCCACCGCGCACAACAGCCTCTCCGGATTGGCTTGGCCCGGACTGCCAACACAACATGGTACCCGTTTGATTGCGCTCCTGTACCAGTTGGAGCTCAGCCAATGGTGGACACCGCAGCAATTGCGGCGCCAGCAATTCAGACAATTGGCGGCGCTATTGCAGCACACCTTCAAGCATGTTCCCCATTACCGGGCGCACCGCGAGGCTTGGGGGATTGAAGGCAAATGGGACCTCACGCCGGACTCGTTTGCGAACCGCGTGCCGATCCTGACGCGTGCCGAGGTGCAGGAGGGTGGTGCGGCATTTCACAGCGAAGCAGTACCCGAGGCGCACGGTAAGACCGGCGATACGTTCACCTCCGGTTCAACGGGACGGCCGCTGAGAACGCTTAAAACCGGCCTGTCGGAGATGCTGTAGCAGGCCTTCACGTTGCGCGAAAATCTGTGGCACCGGGATCTGCAAAAGAAACTCGCCATCATCAAGATCGTCGACGGGACGCATGGCGATTACCCCTCCGGCGCCGCGTATGACAATTGGGGAAGTTACGCGTCCCAGACCTTCGAAACCGGCCCGAGCTGCATGCTCCATGTCAGCACCAAGACCCATGAGCAGGTCGAATGGCTTGGCCGCATGGCGCCGGATTATATCCTGACCCTGCCGGCCAACGCCCAGGCGCTAGCGCATTACTGCCTGGCAAACGGGGTCAAATTTCCAAATCTCCGCCAAATCGCCACCTTCTCAGACCTGTTGCGCCCGGAAGCGCGCGCCGCTTGTGAAGAGGCCTGGGGTGTGTCTGTCGCCGATATCTATAGTTCGGCCGAGATCGGCTATATCGCGCTGCAGTGTCCTGACAGTGAAAATTATCACATCCAGGCGGAATCGGCTTATATCGAGATCATAAATGATGCCGGCAATGCCTGTGCGGTTGGTGAAGTTGGCCGTGTCATCGCCACGCCGCTGCACACTTTTGCTATGCCGCTTCTGCGTTACCATAGCGGCAATTTGGCCGAGGTCGG
>JAPYQV010000520.1 GCA_029937205.1 Alphaproteobacteria bacterium | reverse complement strand
GGGCACGCCCAAGAGGCCGGTCAGGCCGACGCCGAGGAAAACAAAGGTAATGCCAGTCAGCACCTGATTGGTCCGCAGCACGACGACAAAGAAGCCGAAACAAAAGCCCAAAAAAGCGCCGCTGAGGATGGCGAAGATGAACCCGAGAGCGGCATTGCCATCGAATTCGATGAAGGCGACAACGCCGACCAGGGCGCCGCACAGCATGATGCCCTCGGCGCCCAAATTTAAAAGCCCGGCGCGCTCATTGACGATCAGGCCAAGCGCGGCGGCGATCAGCGGCATGGCGAAGACCGGTGTGAAGGCGAGCCAGTGGGTGAGAAAATCCATGCCTTACACGCGCTCGTAATGGGCCATGCGCAGGCGATAGCGGACGAAGAATTCGGACGCCGTCACGGAGAGCACGATCACCGCCTGAAACAGGCCGACCAGCGCATCGGGCAGGCTGTAGAATACTTTCATACTTTCACCCGCGACATAAAGGCCGCCCATCAGGAAAGCGACGATCACCACCATCACCGGCCGGTTGCCGGCGAGGAAGGCAATGACGATGCCGGAGAAGCCGTAGCCCGCGGCGAGGGTAAAAGTGAGGCGGCCCTCGGTTGCCGCTGCGATGGTGAAACCGGCGAGCCCGGCGAGCGAACCCGACGCCAAGGCGGATATCAATGTGATGGTCGAGAGCGGCAGGCCGATGGCCAACACCATGCGCGGGTTAACGCCGACAAAACGCGACTGAATGCCGAAGCGGCTGTGCTCGATCAGCCACCAGACAAACACGAATGCGATGGCGACCACGACAAGACCGTAATGCACATCCTCCCAGCCGACCCCGGGCAAGCGCTCGAAATCGTCATAGCGCGGGCTGTGCGGGAAATTGTCCTTGGGGTCGCGCCACGGGCCGAACACCTGATTGAGGACGAAGTAAAAGGCGATGTAATTGAGCAGCAGGGTCGAGATTACCTCATTGATGTTGAGGCGCAGCTTGAGGAGCGCCGCCGGCAGCGCCCAGAGCGCGCCAAACAAAATGCTGAACAGGAACATCAGCGGCAGGCGCAGACTCTCTGGGCCAATATCAAAATAAGCGATGATGGTGCAGCCAACCACGCCCATGAAGAGCTGCCCCTCAATGCCGATATTCCAATAGTTCACGCGAAACGCCATGGCCGCGGCGAGGCCGACCAGCACCAGCGGCGTGCTCTGCACGACAACGGTGGCGATACCGGTCGAATTGAGAAAAGTGAATACGATAAACTCGTCATAGATCGAGGCGATATCGACATTGCGGCTGACCAGAATGGCAAGGCAAATGCCAAGGCCGAAGAGAACGGCGCCGAACACTGTGGCGAAGCGTAACCCCAGGCCTATTTTTTGCCGCACTTCGATGGTCAGGCGACGGCCACGGAGGAAGGAAAGAGAGAGGGCTTGCATTATTGTGTGGGCCTACGCGTGCCCGACCATCAGTTGACCAACGGCGTCGCGCGCAACTGGCGCATCGAATTCGCCGACCAAACGGCCCTTATTGATCACCCCGACCCGGTCGGAAACCGCCAGCACCTCATCGAGATCCTCGCTGATCAGCAGGATCGCGACATCGCGCTTGCAGGCGTCGCGCAAATATTCGTGCACCGCAGCGTAGGCGCGGACATCGAGGCCGCGCGTCGGCGAATGGGCCAACAGCACGCTCGCATTGCCGGACATCTCGCGCGCCAAAACAAGTTTCTGCGCATTGCCGCCCGACAACAGCCGCGCCCGGGTGGTCGGTGTGGCGCCGAGAATGTCATATTCCTGGATCACCTCCTGCGTGCCGCGAAAGATGGCGCGGCGGTTGATCCACCCGGCCGGCCCGAATTTTCCGTTGGCCAGGTGGGAGACGGCAAAATTATCCATCACCGAGAGATCGCCGGCGAGACCATAAATATAGCGTTCCGCCGGTATGCAGCGGAGACCGCGTGCGTGCAGCTGGCGCGGGTTGGGCTTTTTCAATTGTTTGCCGCCGAGCAGAAATTCACCGGATTCCAAATGGCGAATGCCCATCAAGGTTTCGGCCAATTCCGTTTGGCCATTGCCGCCGACACCGGCCAAGCCGTAGACCTGCCCGGCGCGCAGCGCAATCGAGAGGTCATCGAGCGCCGTTGTGCCATTGGCCCGCGTGGCGCTGACATGCTTGAGCTCGAGCACGGTGTCGCCGCCGGCACGCGGCTCGAGACTGCCGGATTCCGCCGCCGCGCCGACCATCAGGCGGGAGAGGTCGCCCGGCGACATATCACCGGGATTTTTGCCGGCCGCGACCGTTTTGCCGGCGCGCATGACGGTGACCTTGTCGGCATGGCTGAACACTTCGCGCAGCTTGTGGGTAATCAGCACCACACTCTTGCCCTGCCCGGCAAATTTTTTCAGCTGATCGAGCAGGCGAATGGATTCCTCATCCGTCAGCACCGCGGTCGGCTCGTCGAGGATCAAAATTTCTGCCCCGCCCATCATCACC
>JAPYQV010000519.1 GCA_029937205.1 Alphaproteobacteria bacterium | reverse complement strand
CTGTCGTCCTGTCCTTCGTGCTCGTCGAGGAGGGCAGTTTACGGGCGCGCTCCAGCCCTGCCAAGCGAGCAGGGAAGGGATCATGACGGTTGGATACGGTGCTACTTCAAGTCATCGGGCGGACGTTCGCCATAATAGTGCCAATTTTTTTCGTCGTAGCGCTACCAATGCTCGAGAGATTGCCCAATAAAGCCGTTCACATTGGCAGCGAAGAGATTGCGCTCGTAAACATAGACCGCAAACTACAGCCCGCTATATCCCGGCGGTGAGGCCGCCGTCGATTGTAAGGGCGGTGCCGGTAACCCAGCTGGCTTCGTCTGAGGCGAGATAGACGAAACCATTGGCTATATCGGCGGGCCGGCCGATTCCGCCCAAGGGGTGCATGGCATCGACCTGGGCGCGGCTCGCCGCGGGATCGTCTTGACCCTCCAGATAGGCCAGCACCATGGGTGTTTCGATGAAACCCGGGCAGATGCAATTGACGCGGATAGGGATCGCCGCACCGTCGATCGCCATACAGCGGGTGAGGTTTATAACCCCGGCTTTCGCCGCGCCGTAACTGGCTTGTCCAGGGCTGCCGAGCAGGCCGGCGATCGAGGCGGTGTTCAGAATGACACCGCCGCCTTGCGATTTGAAATGGGGCCAGACGGCGCGCCCGGTGCGGTAAATACTCTTCAGATTGACATCAATTTCCCGGTCCCAATCCGCTTCGGCCAATGTCTCGACCGTGCCCAGCATGGGAATCCCGGCATTGTTGACGATGATATCGAGGCCACCAAACGCTTCAATCGCACCGGAAACCATGCGGTCAATTTGTCCCTGATCAGTGACATCCGCTGTTATGGCAATGGCGCCATCGATTTTCCCGGCGGCGGCATCGACCGCCGTACCGTCGATATCTGAAAGCACCACTTGCACGCCTTCCGCGGCGAAGCGGCGCGCTGTCTCAAAGCCGATGCCGGCGGCCGCGCCGGTGATGATCGCTTTCCTGCCCTTCAATCTCATGGTTAATTCTCCAGAATGATTATTTACAGAGAGACGTTATGCCGCATGTACTTGGCGAGGCTTTCCCATTATCTCGTAATTAGGGGAAGGAGATAGTTGTTTGAGCGATAACCATCTGATCGAGGAACAAGCACGCCGCCCGATTCGGCGTTCCCTCTGGCGCGGCCTACTGAAACGCTGCCCCAATTGCGGCGCGGGGCGCATATTTGAGCGCTATCTGAAGCCGACCCGCTGCTGTTCGAATTGCGGCGAGGCGCTCGGCCACATCCGTACCGACGATTTCGCCCCCTGGCTCACCATATTGGTGCTCGGCCACATTCTGGTGCCCGTTGTCGGTACGATCGATTATTATTTGACGCCGCCGCTCTGGATCATTTTGCTGAGTGTGGTGGTGATCGGCACTATGCTGGCGCTTGCCTTACTGCCCCACGCCAAGGGCCTCTGTTTCGGCCTGATGTGGGCGCTACGCATGAGAGGCGATGAACAGCATTAGGAGAAGCTCATGACCGATAGCGATGCCGCTGCTGCGCCGGGGCCGCCGGGGCCGCCGGGGCCAATGACAACGGAGGAGATGGAGATATTCCTGGCTGGCGGCGAGGTTTGCCGGGTCAGTTGCCTCGATGATGACGGCTGGCCCTACGCGGCGCCGGTCTGGCACGAGTATAGCGATGGCGGGTTTTACCTGGTCGGGCGCGAGGAATCCCAGTGGGCGATCTACATGTCGCGCAATCCGAGCACCTTCATTTGCATCGATACCGTTGCCGTTCCCCAGAAGGTTTTGGTCAAAGGCGCGGCGGAGGTAATCGAGCGGCCCAATGTGGGCGGCAAGTGGGTCGAGATCGCGCGCCGCATGTCGGTTCGTTATCTCGGTGAGGACGGGCCAAAATATCTCGAGCCCACCCTGAGCGATCCGCGCTGGCTAATTTTCATCAGGCCCAAGACCATCAAGACCTGGCGCGGCAACTTCTCCCGCCTTCAGTAAGCAGATTTCTTGTACCAACGGGTCCTAAGAATGACCCGTTGTATGTCCCCTCAATTGCCGGGCGGTCGCATCCGCGCCCTTGGCTTACCTCGACTCGGGCGCGTGGTCACGCTTGTTGGGAGGCGATGAGCGAAGCTCATCACATTTCGGAGTTAGCCGCGCTCGCGGGTTTCGGTAAATTTGATGTCCGGCCATTTCTCGGAGATGTAGTTCAGCTCCCAGGCGTTGCGTGCGAGGAATACCGGGGCGCTGTCGCGGTCGTCGGCGAGATTAGCCTGCTGGTTTTTCTCGAATTCCTTGAGTTTTGCCGCATTGTCGCTGGTCAGCCAGCGCGCGGTCTCGTAGGGCGCCGCCTCGAAATTCACCGCCACCTGATACTCGTTCTGGATGCGCGCCACCAGCACATCGAGCTGCAGCTGGCCGACAACGCCAACGATCCACTGGGCGCCGACGCGCGGGCGGAAGACCTGGGTCACGCCTTCCTCGGCGAGGTCTTCGAG
>JAPYQV010000518.1 GCA_029937205.1 Alphaproteobacteria bacterium | reverse complement strand
CCTCTTCAAAGGTGCGCTGCAAATAATCGACAGGGTTTTGCTCGTACCCAATGCAGAATTCTTCGTAGGATCGAACCACGCGGGAGGGCGTGTCGATCAATCCTTCGCGCTCCGGGTTCTCACCGACGTATCGAATCAAAGTTCGGATAGCGGCTTCAGCCTCCTCGCGTGACGGCTTTGCCGATGATTCAGAATCACCGATAGGCAGGGTCGTGGGCTTTGCACTATTCACGGGCGCTCTCCCGGCAGACGCAGGCAATCAGGCAAGGGCTCAAATCAAGATGAACCCCGACGCAATCGCTTCCGTTAGTTGATCTGGTTTTCCTGGTGCGGACTGTCAAGTGAGAAGGCCGGAATTTCGACATCAAAGGTTCGGCCGCTCGTTGATTCCATCTCATAGGTCCCGACCATGATTCCGGATGGTGTCGAAAGCGGCGTGCCGCTGGTGTATTCGAATGATTCGCCCGGCTCCAGCACCGGCTGTTCGCCGATAACGCCGTTGCCCCGGACTTCCCTGATGTTGCCGCGCGCGTCCGTGATACGCCAATAGCGCCTCAGCAACTGAACGGTATCAGCGCCCTGGTTTTCGATACGCACGCTATAGGACCAGACGAATCTGGCTTCGTCCGGATCCGACTGATGGTCGAGGTAGGTCGGCTCGACCGTGATCTGAATATCGTGGCTTGTCTGTGCGTACATCGGATAATTCTCGTTTGCCCCAAAGTGGTTTCTAAGTGAAATCAGGATGGGATCATTGTGACGGCCTGAATATGGCGCGAATGGGGCGTCGCTATTTTGCGCCTAATCCACTCCAAATTCTACACCACCGCTTCATTTGCACCTACACCGCTGCCAAGGCATCAGCGATATCTTCCTTAATATCGATAACGTCCTCGAGACCGACTGAGATCCGGACCGTTCCCGGCAGGATTCCGAGTTCGACCCGCTCTTCCTCTGACAGCCTCGCGTGTGTGGTTGTCGCCGGGTGCGTGACCAGGCTCTTCGCATCGCCGAGATTATTGGAAATATCAATTATTTGCAGCGCATGGAGAAACTTGAAAGCGCCGTCCTTGCCGCCGGCCACATCAAAGGTGATCAGTGTGCCGCCCTTGCTCATTTGTTTCATGGCAAGTTCGTGGCGCGGATGGCTATCCAGTTCCGGATACAGCAGCCGTTCGACGTTGGCGTGGGTGCTGAACTCCCGGGCAATATCGATCGCATTCCGGCAATGTTGGGCCACCCGCAATTCAAGCGTCTCCAATCCCTTCAGCATCACCCAGGCGTTGAATGGGCTGAGGCTCGGCCCGGTGTGACGCATGAACGGTTCGATGATGTCCTTGCAGTATTCCTCGTCGCCCAAAATCAAACCACCGAGACAGCGTCCCTGTCCGTCGATGTGTTTGGTCGCCGAATAAATGACGACGTCCGCACCAAACTTCATCGGGTGCTGCAAAGCCGGCGAGGCAAAGGCATTGTCGACAATCAGCCGCGCGCCGACGCTGTGGACGATATCGGCGACCCCCTGTAGATCGATAACTTCCAGCATCGGATTGGACGGCGATTCGAGAAACGCGCAAACCGTTTCCGGACGGATCGCTTTTTCCCATTGGCCAAGATCGGTGCCGTCGATCAATGTCGTTTCAACGCCGAGGCGCGGAAGAATATCCTGAATGATGACGCGGCAGGACCCGAATAATGCGCGAGATGAAATCACGTGGTCGCCCGCTTTCACCAGTGCCAGCAACGATGTGTTAACCGCGGCCATGCCGGTCGCCGTGCCCCATGCCATTTCCGCGCCTTCCATCAACGCGATGCGGTCTTCCAAGGTGGCGACAGTGGGATTGCCGTAACGCGAATAAATGAATCCGTCGTCTTCGCCCTTGAACCGCGCTTCGGCAACTTCGGGCGTGTCGTAGACGTAACCGGAGTTGAGAAAAATCGCTTCGCTGGTTTCGCCGAATTCGGATCGCCGCAACCCACCCCGAACAGCCAGCGTCTGCGGCCGCCAGTTTCGCGTATTTTTTTTGTTTGAATCGGAAGTCATCATTGCCGTCCTTCAAATCAAAAGCCCCGACGCAAGGGTGCGGGGCTTTTTACGGCTCCGACCTTTTAGCGTCATATTTTACGTGGTCGCAAGCCGGTCGGCTCAAATCACCACAAGAAGTTGCTGTCTTACACCCGGATCAGCGGCGCGGTCAAGAACGGGACAACCCTAGAAAAACTGCGGAAATGCGTCGCAACGGGGCACCATCGAAGATGCCGCTGAAATTCAGGTGCTGCAGGAACCGCCGCCGAGCACGCAAAAGCGCGCGCAATGCGGATGGTTGAGCGATACCGGCGCGCTTGCCGCTTCAAGGCTGGTTCCCATCTCGAACTGCGGGTCGTACGGCAACAGGGTGCATGGCAGAACGACGGCTTCTTCAGCGCCTTTTCGTTTCACCACCATGCGCGAGGTCGCGCACATCATGCGGGCCGGATCGACGCTGAGA
>JAPYQV010000517.1:1883-2513 GCA_029937205.1 Alphaproteobacteria bacterium | reverse complement strand
GAGCGGAGCGGGTGTTTCACCCCCTCGGCACCATCGGCAACACGCTCTTCGTTGGCGCCATCACCACCATCATTCTCTCGGTGGTGATGGTCATCACGCTGGTCTACACCTCGATCCTGTCCTCGTAGTCAGGCTCAATTAGCGCTCGGGCGCGCCGCAACGGCTTCGTACCAGCGTTTGAAATTGCCACAGGAATCGGGAATTTCCACCTTGCACACTTTGAGCGCGAATCCGGTCGCGCAAAGCGCTGTGATGTCAGCGACGGTAAAGCGGCTGCCGGTGACGAATTCCTTATCGCCGATCTGAGCGTCGAATTTCTCGAAAAACCAGCCGGTTCGCGCCCGGCCGCGCTCGACAAGCTCGGGAATCTGATCGATCTGTTCCGCCCGGCCCGGCAGGCCGCGCCCGGCGAATGCCGGGTGTGAGTTGCGGAACAGCTCACCGACCGCGCCTATGCCCTCCATATCGGCGCGGCGCTCCCTCATATCCACTTGCGCCCGATCCAACGCATCTGTCCCCATCAGGGGTGGCTCGGGATGAAAGTGTTCCAGATAGCGGCAGATCGCCATGGATTCGCCGATGATCGTGCCGTCATCAAGCTCCAGCGCCGGCACCAGGCGGTGCGCGCCG
>JAPYQV010000517.1:0-1873 GCA_029937205.1 Alphaproteobacteria bacterium | reverse complement strand
AATAATCGTCGGAAAGCCGCGCGCCCTTGGCGCCGACATCGATGGTCTCGATCTCCAGGCCTTTTTCCTTGATAAAAAATTGCCACCCGGCGCGGATTCGGCGCACTGCCCCAATTATAGAATTTCATCGTCTTCCGTCCCCGCTGTTGCAGTTGATGTTAGTCGAACGCCAGCATCATAAACGTCAGATAGGCGGATTCCGGCAGGGCCGGATGAATGGGATGATCCGCCGACGCACCCGAGGTGCGCACGATGCGCGCTGTCCGCCCGGCATCGCGAAAACCGCGCGTCACCGCTTCAGCGAAATCCGCGGCACCTATATGATGCGAGCATGAGGAAATAGCGAGAAAACCGCGCGCCCCGACCAACGCCGACGCCAGACGGGTGAGTTTGCGCACCGCTTTCAGGCCCGCCTTGGCATCCTTGCGCGCCTTGGCAAATGGCGGCGGATCGGCGATCACCAGATCGAATTTTTCCTGCGCTTCGTGCAGGCACGCGAGCTCGCTGAACATGTCGCCTTTGCTGAAATGACACAGGTCGCTGAGGCCATTATGCGCCGCCGAGCGGCGCGCCAGATCGAGGCAGGGTTCGGCCCGGTCGATAAATGTCACCGATGTGGCGCCCGCTTTGGCAGCGCGCAGACCAAACGCACCGCTGTGGCAATAGGCGTCGAGAACGCGACGGCCCGGCGCCAGGGAGGCGGTGAAGCTGCGATTGTCGCGCTGATCGAAATACCAGCCGGTCTTCTGCCCGTGCGCGAGATCGGCGAAAAATTCCAGGCCGCTTTCGCGAACGATTTGCGCGCCTTCCAATACGCCCTTGGCGATATGGTTCTTGGCATCCAAACCCTCGAGGCGGCGCGCCGGGCTGTCGCCGCGCATGACGATGGCGCCGGGCCGCAACACCTCTTCCACGGCAGAAACAATGTCGTCTTGCAGGCCGGCCATGCCAGCGCTGTTGATCTGACACAGCGCGACGTCGCCGTAGCGCTCGACCACCAGGCCCGGCAGGCCATCCGCTTCGCCGTGCACGAGGCGGTAATAGGGCTCGGAAAAGAGACTGTCGCGCAACGTAAGCGCGCGCGACAAAGTGCGCGCGACAAACTTACTGTCAATCGCGGCACCCGGCTCGCGGCTGAGCAGGCGCCCACTGATCAGCGAATGGGGATTGAACATGGCGACGCCGAGGCCGCGCCCGTCGGTGCCGACAATCTCAACCAGGGTGCCCGGCGTCAGCCCACGGGCGGCTTCGTCCATGCGGATTTCATTCGAGTAAAGCCAGGGATGGCCGCGCTTGAGGCGCTTGCCGTGTCCGGGCAGTAGACGAATCTCAGGCCGCGCGTCGGTCGCCATCAGTCGCCCAGCACCACACCTTCGCGCCGGGGGTCTGCGCCGCCGGTCAGGCCCTGTGCATCGATCCGGACCGCGTGCAGGCCACTCACCAATGCGCGGATTTTCACGTCGTGGCCGAGTGCTTCCAGGCCTGGGGCGAGCGCTTCGAGATTGCTCCCGGCTTCAAGCTCCGTCGCGCCGTTGCGGTTGACATGATGGGCAAGGGATACGGCTTGCTCGGGTGTCATCTGCCAATCGAGGGAGGCGATCAGGGCGAGGGTCACATAGGCGATGATGCGCGAGCCGCCGGGCGAGCCAATCGCCAGCAACAGATTACCGTCCGGGCCAAACACCAGCGCCGGTGCCATGGACGAACGCGGCCGCTTGCCGCCCTCGACCCGGTTGGCGATGGGCGCGCCGTCGTGCGCGGCCTGGAAGGAGAAATCGGTCAATTGATTGTTGAGCAAAAAACCCCGCACCATCAGGCGCGAGCCGAAACCGCGCTCGATCGAGGTGGTGAAGGAGACCGCGTTGCCGGCGCC
>JAPYQV010000516.1 GCA_029937205.1 Alphaproteobacteria bacterium | reverse complement strand
CCTTGCAACGCGGGAGACATCCACACAGGACATATTTGCCAGGCTTGGTGTTGGTCGGCGCGGGTTGGTGTTCGGTGCCAAATTCTACATTCTCCATATCAATAACAAGAGACCCGCCCTCCGCCATGGCGTCGCGGGCATTTATCGCCAGGTTCAAAATGGCATTCTCCAGTTGGGAGGAATCGACCTCACATAGCCACAAGTCATCCGGCTGCGATGTGATAATTTCTATATTCGCGCCCAAGGTACGCTCGAGAATTTCGATCATGCCGGAAACCAACTGAGAGATATTCGTTGCACTCGGCTGAAGCGTTTGGGTGCGCGAAAAGGCCAACAGGCGTTGGGTTAAATCGGCGCCGCGCTCCACCGCCTGCAAGGCACGTCCGATGAGAGGATTGGTGGGCTGTTCTCCATCTCCATTGTCGTCGAGCAAATGGAGGTTGCCCGATATGACCGTCAGAAGATTGTTGAAATCATGCGCTACGCCGCCGGTAAGCTGGCCGACCATTTCCATTTTTTGGGACTGTAGAAGCTGCGCCTCTATTTCCCTTCGCATCGCCGATCATATTTCCCGCATCGTCTGTCAGGCGGGAAACGTTCAGATTTACCCAAATCACCGAGCCATTCTTGTGGATATATCTTTTGTTGATTTGGTATGAATCGCTGTCACCGGCCACCAGTTCGCTGTATTTCTCCAATTGCAAATCCTGGTCGCTTTCGTGCGTCACATCCCAGAACGTCATGTTTAACAATTCTTCCGCGCTCCGCCCCAACATGGTCTGGTAGGCGAGATTGGTTTGTAGGAAGCGGCCGTCCGGGTCGGTTAATGTGAGGCCAACGGAAGCTGTTTCGAAAATTCCGCTCAACATTTGCTCACGGTCGCGCAGCGCACCCTCCATTTCCTTGCGCGCGGTGATATCACTTGTCGCCCCGACACAACGTCTGATGCCTTTCGTGTCTTCTGTAATAAAACGGGCCTTCGTATGGGCATGCCTAACGTCACCATCAGGCCGTATGATGCGATGCTCAATGTCATAGCTTTCGCCACCGTCATTCGCGTCTTGCCATGCTTGGATCATATCCTCGCGTTCGTCCGGATGGATGAATTCAAGAAAGGCGCTAAAATCCTGCGGCACATCGCCCGGCTCGATGCCATAGATTCGGCACAATTGTCCCGACCAGTGGGTTTCAATCTGTTTATCGCCGAGAAAATTCTGCGTCCAACTGCCGACATTGCCAATTTGCTGCGCTTCCACGAGACGGGCCTCGCCTCGGCGCATTATTTCCTCATTCTCCTTGCGTTCCGTAACATCGCGGCCAAACGCCTTTATCTCGTTGACCTGGCCGGTATCATCCACAAACGCCCTGTCTGTCCATTCCTGCCAGCGAAGCGTGCCGTCCGGCATGACGACGCGATTTTCAATCCTGTCAAACGGTGTGTCTGCTCCCAACTCGGCAACATAGCGCCGCACCCGGGCCTGTTCGTCATGTGGTAAAAAATCGAAAATGTTCATGCCGACCATCTCGTCGGGCGTCATGCCGTGCTGGGCGGAATAGGCGGCGTTGACGAATGTCAGCGTGCCGTCTGGCGTGTAGCGCGAAACAAATTCCGATTGATCCTCAATTAGGCTGCGGTAGCGCTCCTCGCTTTCACGTAATTCACGCGCTGCGAGATTGCGCACAGTGATGTCCTGAACGGTGCCGCGGCGCATTGCCGCATTATCCGCCCCTTTACCGGCCGGCCCATTCACCTGGGTCACCCAGCGAACGTCACCGTTGGGCAAGATTATGCGGTGTTCGTAACTAAACTGCCCGCCTCTGCGGAGCCCTTCCGCCACCAATGCTCGAATGCGCTCCCTGTCCTCGGAGTGAGCAAGTTGGTAAAACCCCTCCCCGGTCGGGCGGAATTCGGCCGGAGAGGTGCCATATATTCGATAGACCTCGGCCGACCAAGTGAGCTCTTCCGTCGCGACATTGTATTCCCAATCTCCAACTTGCGCTGTCCGCTGGGCTTCCTCCAGGCGGGATTCGCTCGCGCGCAACGCTTCCTCAGCTTCAACGCGGTCGGTGATGTCTCTGTTTGAGCCGACCATACGGATCGGTTCACCCTCTCCATCGCGGATCGCTTAGCCGATCGAGGCGATCCAACGATAACTTCTCTGCGGCGTGCGGTAACGGAACTCCAATTGGTATGGTGTGTCGTCGCGCAGATGGTTGCGCAGCGCCTGGATCAGAAGCGGTCGGTCTTCGGGATGCACTCCCGCAAGCCACGGATCGGATTCATCACCAACATCGAATTCCTCTTCAAGTTCTGTCTCGGCAAAACCGTAAAGACGCCGCAGCGGCGCCGACTGCCATATGCGTTTGTTGAGGATATCCCAGTCCCACACGCCATCCTTTGTCGCTTGCACCGCCAACTCAAGGCGCCGAAGCCTGATCTCGTTATCGCCCGCGGATTTGGCCAGGGACTCCTTTACACCGCCGGATTCATGCTTGTCCTCCAACTCTCGAATACGGCGTT
>JAPYQV010000515.1 GCA_029937205.1 Alphaproteobacteria bacterium | reverse complement strand
GCCCAATCTGATGCGCGGCTTCCGCAATGTGGGCGATGAAGAAGGGCTGCTTCTCGGCACCATCGGCGGCACCGAGCCGGGCGGCGTGAAGTGGCGCGACGATGTCTTGGCCGAGGCGGCGAAGCGCGGCCATGGGCTCGACGACGACGGCCAGATCACCCGGACCTCAAGCGCCGCCGAATAGCCGCCGGTCGGCGGAACGCCCTAGCCGTAACGCCGAAGCTGCGTCCCGTTGCGGCGCAGCCAAGTGCGGCGCGCCTTGCAATCACCGGCCAATTTTTCCACCAGCGACCAAAAGCGGCGGCTGTGATTCATCTCGCGCAGATGAGCAACCTCGTGCGCCACGACATAATCGAGCACCTCCGGCGGGGCCAGTATGAGGCGCCAGGAAAACGACAGGCCGCCGGCCGCCGAGCAGCTGCCCCAGCGTGTCGCCGGATCGCGAATGGCGATGCGCTTGATCGGCCGCTCGACCTCGAGCGCCAGTTGGTGCGCCCGGGTGCCGATCTCGCGCCGCGCCTCTTTGATCAGCCAGCGCCGCACCCGGCCGGCGAACTCCGCGCCATCGCCCGGCACCTGAAGCGCGCCTTCCGTGCGGCGCACTCGCTTGGCGCCGTTGATCGGCTGCATCAGCGCGACGTTATTGCCGAGAACGGGCAACACCGCGCCGGGGCGAAACGGCACCGCCGGCGGCAAGGCGTTCAGCCGGGCCGCGATCCATCCCGCCTTGGCATGGGCGAAGGCAAGGCCTTCCTTGAGCGCGGCGCGGCGCGGCAACACCAGCTCGACCTCGCCATTGGCATCGTCGATACGCAGCGTAACGCGGCGCGCCTTGGCACTGCGGCGCAACAACAGAGCGATCTCGCGCCCATCGGGGAGGGCGAGTTGGCGAACGGGATTGGCCGGCTGGAGAATCGACATGATTGACGCGATTCTGATCGCTTCGGCCAAATTTGGCTAGGGGTCAATTGGGCGCAAGCGATTTCGTTGTCGCCGCTCCTTGATAGTGTGCTATGAGGCTGCCCCGCAGCTCATGTTGACAATATCCTCCCTGACATACCGCATCGGCGGGCGCGATCTTTTGCAAGACGCGTCGGCGCGGGTGGCGCGTGGCCGGCGCATCGGCCTGGTCGGGCGCAACGGCAGCGGCAAGACGACCCTGCTGCGTTTGATATCGGGAACCATCGAGCCCGATGGTGGCGCGCTGGCGCTGTCGCGCGGCGCCAATGTGGCGACCGTGGCGCAGGAGGCACCGGGCGGCACGGCCACGCCGATCGAGATAGTCCTCGCCGCCCATACCGAGCGCCACGCCCTGTTGGCCGAGGCTGAAACCGCGGACGACGCGCACCGCATCGCCGAAATTCAAACCCGCCTGAACGATATCGGCGCCCACGCGGCGCCGTCGCGCGCCGCATCCATCCTGGCCGGGCTCGGCATCGGCGAAGCGGCGCAGAACGAAGCGACGCAAAATCTCTCCGGCGGCTGGCGCATGCGCGTTGCCCTGGCCGCCGCCTTGTTTGCCGAGCCCGACCTCCTGCTGCTCGATGAGCCGACCAACCATCTCGACCTCGAAGCCACCATGTGGCTCGAAAATTACCTGCGCAATTATCCCCGCACCCTGCTACTGGTGAGCCACGACCGGCATATCCTGAACGCCGTGCCCAACGGCATTTTGCACCTCGAGAATTGCCGCCTGACGCTCTATCCCGGCGGCTATGACAACTTCGCCCGCACCTATGGCGAACGCCGCGCGGCGGAGGCCGCCAACCAATCGCGCCAGGCGGCGAAGCGGCGCAAGCTCGAGGGCTTCGTCGCCCGCTTTCGCTACAATGCCAGCAAGGCGCGCCAGGCCCAGAGCCGCCTGAAAGCGCTGCAACGGCTGGGCGAGGCGCCGCCTTCGGTCGACAGCGCGACGGTTGAAATAAACTTTCCCGATCCCGAAGGCCTGGCACCGCCGCTGATCACCTTCTCCGGCGTGGCGGCGGGCTATGTCGCCGATACGCCGGTCTTGAAAGGCCTCGATCTCCGCCTCGACCCGGACGACCGCATTGCTCTGTTAGGTGCGAATGGCAACGGCAAATCGACCTTCGCCAAGCTGCTGGCGCGCGAGCTCAAACCCATGGCCGGCGATATTTTCCGCGCCGCCAAAATGCGCGTCGGCTATTTCGCCCAGCATCAGATTGACACATTGGAAGCGAACGAAACCGCCTTCCAGCAGTTGGGCCGGGTGATGGCCAAGGCAGCGCCGCACCAGGTGCGTGCCCGCCTCGGCACGTTCGGCTTCAGCCAGGACAAAGCCAATGTGGTGGCGCGCGACCTCTCGGGCGGCGAAAAGGCGCGCCTTAACCTCGCCCTGATCAGCTACGGCGCGCCGCAGATCCTGGTGCTCGACGAGCCGACCAACCATCTTGATCTCGAAACCCGCGACTCCCTGGTGCAGGCGCTGAACGCTTTCCCCGGCGCCGTGGTGGTGATCAGCCATGATTGGGATCTGCTCGAACTGACGGTCGAGCGCCTGTGGCT
>JAPYQV010000029.1 GCA_029937205.1 Alphaproteobacteria bacterium | reverse complement strand
GTATTTATGAGAAAGAAGCACGGTTCTTCGCGCGCGGCTCCAAACTGGCGGTGCGGCGAAGTGTACATTCGTTTCGCTTCATGCATGGCATGTCCTGGCGTGCCGGCAGCCTGAAGGCTTGGCTGATCGGCTTGAAAGATCGCGCGCAGCAATGGCGCCGACCCAGCCCCAGGAACGAATCACCGATCAACGACGACGAGGCCGCGCCGCTCGACGGCGAAGTGCTGCCGCCCGGGCAACCCGCCTACAAGCGCCGTGCCTGATTTCAGCTTTGAGCGCGAACTGGGCGGACGGGTGGCCGGCATCGACGAAGCCGGGCGCGGGCCGTGGGCCGGGCCGGTCCATGCCGCCGCCGTAATGTTTGGGCCGGCCGGCCCGCCGGCCGAACTGGCCGCCCGGATCAACGATTCCAAGCAACTCAGCGCGGCTCAGCGCGAGGCGCTTTATCCAATTTTGTTCGAGGTTGCCGAGTTCGGCGTCGGCATGGCGAGCGTCGGCGAAATCGACGAACTCAATATCCTCGCCGCCTCGCATCTTGCCATGACGCGCGCCTTCGCGGCGCTCGCTAGCCCGCCCGACGCGGCGTTGGTCGACGGCAACCGCCTGCCCGAACTGCCCTGCCCGGCGCGCTGCGTGGTGAAGGGCGACAGCAAATGCCTCTCCATCGCGGCGGCGTCGATTATTGCCAAGGTGACGCGCGACAGGCACATGACAGAGCTCGCCCGACATCACCCAGGCTACGCATGGGAGCGTAATTTCGGCTATGGCACCCCGCAGCACCGCGAAGGCCTCGCTAATCTCGGTGTGACGGCGCACCACCGGCGATCTTTCAAGCCAATCCGCAAGCTGTTGGAAGAGTCCATCGAATCAAATACTTGACTGCCGGAGTCTGGGTGCGCCATGGTGCCGCCCATGGGAGATAAGAAAACACAAGAAATCGATAACAGCGGCCGCATTGTCGTCGGCGACTGCGTCCAAGAAATGGCGGCGCTGGCAGCAGACTCGGTCGATCTGATCTTCGCCGACCCGCCGTACAATTTGCAGCTCGGCGGCGAATTGCTGCGCCCCAACAATACCCCGGTCGACGGCGTCGATGATGATTGGGACAAGTTCGCGAGTTTCGCCGAATATGACCGCTTCACCCATGACTGGCTGCAAGCAGCGCGCCGGGTGCTGAAAGATAGCGGCACCCTTTGGGTGATCGGCAGCTACCACAATATTCACCGCATCGGCACGGCGCTGCAGGATATCGGCTTCTGGCTGTTGAACGATGTGGTGTGGCGCAAGACAAACCCCATGCCGAACTTTCGCGGGCGGCGCTTCACCAACGCCCAGGAAACCCTGATCTGGTGTTCCAAGGGCGAAGACCGGAAGCGCTACACCTTCAATTACGACGCCATGAAATCGCTCAACGAGGATATTCAGATGCGCAGCGACTGGCTGCTGCCGCTCTGTACTGGCGCCGAGCGCCTGAAACGGAACGGCCGCAAGGCGCATCCGACGCAAAAGCCCGAAGCGCTGTTGCAGCGCGTTATCCTCGCCGCCAGCAATTCGGGCGATGTGGTGCTCGATCCGTTCCTCGGTTCCGGCACCACCGCAGCGGTGGCCAAGAGTCTGGGCCGGCGCTGGATCGGCATCGAGCGCAGCCAGGACTATGCCGACATCGCCGCCGCGCGTCTCAAGGATGTGACAACGCTCAGCGCGGACGACCTCAAAACCATGCAACCCAAACGCAGTCAGCCGCGCGTACCGTTTGGAAACCTGCTTGAGCGCGGCCTGATCGCGCCGGGCGAGACCCTCTATGACCGCATGAAGCGTATCAAGGCGCAGGTCCGTGCCGACGGCAGCCTGGCGCACGGCCCGCTGACTGGTTCGATCCACCGCATCGGCGCCCTGGCCCAGGGCGCGGAGGCATGCAATGGCTGGACCTATTGGTATATCGCCGACAAAAACGGCGGCCTCACCTCGATCGACAGTCTGCGCGATCAAGTGCGCAAGGAAATGAATTAGAGCAAATCCCGAGCAGGTGGAAACGCCTGCGACAATGATTTGCTTCAAATTCAAAGAGCTGGAGCCATTCGTGTGAGCGCATGCGAGCGTGACATGCTCTGGTGAGAATCGCGTGGCCATTTCATAACTCTCGCTTCACATTCAACTGGGGGATGATATCGTTTGAGCATGAACACTCCCGATCAACTCAGCAACGGGCCTAAATTCGCTCTCACATATTTTGCATGCGGTGGCAATTTACGGGAAGTGACCCACCATATGAAACTAGATACATTCGTTAAGATATTTTGCGCCGCCATCGTTCTCTTGGGATGTTGCGTGCTGATTTCGAATGCCGCGCACGCCGATGAACGGACGAAAAATCCCTTCGTTCAATGCATTGCCCAGCAGGCCACCAATAATGAAAGCGCCTGCCTTGATAAGCTCGGCCGTATCGAGTGGCATCCGATCAAGAGCCCGGATAGTTGCATTTCAGTTGGGCAAAATCTGAAACTTGCGGATCAAAACAAAATACCCCTTCCTTGGGAGGCGCTTTTTAAGAACGAACGTTGCCGCAGGCTTGGCGAGCCGTTTTATAAGAGAGCGCACCAGCCGGATTCAAACGCCGCAAGCGCCGATGAACGGGCGGCCAATCCCTATGTGCAATGCGTTGAACAACAAGTCATCAAGGATGTAAGTGCCTGCCTTGAAAAAGTCGGGCGAATTGAATGGTACCCGTTTAAAAGTCCGGATAGTTGCGCCAATTCTATGCAAATTTTGGGACTTGCAGATCGGCGGAACTGGAAAATGTCATGGGCGGTGCTTTTCGACAACGAGCGCTGCCGCCGGCTTGGCGTGCTGTTCTACCAACGATCCATGTAATTCCTGCTGTATCAGAATGTCTCACTGCGGGCGCAACCGTTCTTAGGCATTTGGTCCGATCCTAATCGCTTTGTTCTCCTGATTTTGAAGTTGCCGTGGCTGCATTCATCGCGCTGCCAAGATAAGCGCCAACTATGCCCGCATCCTCAACGCCTTCCCAGATATCACGTTCCGGGTCGTATTTGACCAATCTAGCTGCGATGAGGTTTCCGCGAATTTGTTCTAGTGTGGCCTGTGCACTTCCCTCGGCAGCGCCTTTCACCGCAAAAGTAAAGAGCTGACTGATGCTTCCGCCGGTCGCCTTGTCGTAGCGGTCGAAAGCGCGCATCAACGGAATGGCATCAGTGATGCCAAGGTACGAATTCCACTTTCCCGCCCTATAGGCGTCCTCGAAGCTGGCGCCATGCGCCAATGCATCCTCAAAGCCTGATACCATGCCATCCATGGCCGCCATGGCAACATTGCCCGAGACGGCGCCGGCGCCGGCCCGGCGGGTGAGAAGGCCGGCCAGAACGTATGTCGCCGCGGAGCCGAAGCCCTCGGCAACTTTGTGGCCCACATCATCCGCATAGGCAGGATCGGACGGAAAGATTTGCTTCGTCCACGCCTTCATGTCCTCGCCCGCCCGCCAGGCCGGGATTTCGCTCATATCGCCAAGCGCGTAGCGCATCGTATGGCGGTATAACGCTTCCCACCTTTCAGCATCGCCGGAGAGGTATTTCTGCAGCATCGCCGCGTCCCGACCAGTCAAGCTAACGC
This sequence comes from Alphaproteobacteria bacterium, assembly GCA_029937205.1. Taxonomy (GTDB): domain Bacteria; phylum Pseudomonadota; class Alphaproteobacteria; order UBA828; family UBA828; genus PTKB01. The sequence continues at coordinate 10,100 of JAPYQV010000029.1, read as the reverse complement.
CAGGAAAATCGGAGATCGAATCGTATGAGGCTTCTCCATTCTCCGCGATGGTCATGGCATAAAACAACTTCAAGGCGTTCCTGCGCTGATTGATGGCGTAGCCCTCGGGTATGTTGGCAAGTGAGTCTATTGCGCCGGGCCCCACCGCATTCCCCGCATCCGTGTACGGGTTCATTTTTGGAGAAGGCTTGTTCCTGTCGCCAGACCTCTCTTCCCCGGCGTCTTTAATCGCCTGGGCCGCCTTGGCCCGCTCGATCATCGGCTCACCATGAGTCTTGAAGAACGCGACGTCATTGAAGCGTTCGCCACGCGCCTCGGCGGCTTTTTTGGCGGCGTCGCGCTCCCTCTCAAATGCCGCCTTCGCTTCCTCGCCGAGGGCGGGCACATTGTTGCCCCGGTTGCGCTTGCGGGTGACAATTCCGGCGGGCTGTGCGCTTTGCGTCACCGGCTTCTGCCTAGGATACAACGACTCCTGGAAAGACAGCTTCGATTCAGTCTTGGGCTTGGCGGGCTTCGGCGGCGGGGCGGCCCGCCGCGATTGGGCCGGCATGTTTGCCTTGGGATACATCACTTCCTGGAAAGACGGCTTGGACTCGGTCTTCGGTTTTGGCTTCGGCGGCGCCGGTCGGGGCAGCGGGTTGACATCAAAAGCGAAGCCGGTGCGCGCCTTGCGCTGTTTATCGAACGGGCCGAAACCACCGTCGTTATTTCTATTTTTCACGCCCAAATTCCTTTCACTTTCAAGAATTTCTCCCCGTCGGCCGAGGGCTGAAGAACAGAAAAAAAGACCACCGGCCGGGGGGAGGCGCCGGCTATGCCAGACCGGCGGCGAATAAGGCGCATAAAATTACAACCGCTGCCATAAAATAAGGTGCGCAATTTATTTTCATTAATTAAAACAATGCGTTACGAAGGGTGTTAATTTATTTCGCACTCGCGGAACACCGGTCGATACGGGCAGAAAGAGGTTCGTGGTGCCTAGATCATGGCGCGCTCGCAAGCGCTCCCGCGAAGGGTTTTAGCCACCCAACTGCGCGTGGCGGATTATCTTCTTGCTGAGCGTGGAAAGGGCGTGTTCGGCGAAACGTTCGGGCGGACACCACACCCCGTCAATTGCGGCACGGCCATCCACCTTTGCGGCCAAGACCGTTATCTCCAGGCGAAAATGGGTGAAGCCGTGGCTCACCATTCCGGGTAGTTTGCGCCAGCTCGATTTGGCCGGCGCCTGGCGGCGGGCGGCACTCGTCTGCCACGGTATATCGCGCCATTCACTCGTCGGCACTTCCATGAGACCACCGAGCAAGCCTTTCTCGGGCCGGCGCCGCAGCAGGATTTGGCCATCGCCACGCACCGCCCAAAAAGCGACACCATGGCGCAGCGGGCGTTCGGGCTTGGGCGTGCGACGTGGCAGTGTTGGGGCAACGCCCGCAGCATGGGCGCGGCAGGCGCCCTGCCATGGGCAGCGCACGCAAGCCGGCTTCTTCGGCGTGCAAACGGTGGCGCCGAGATCCATGATCGCTTGGGCGTAATCGCCAGGGCGTTTGGCCGGCGTGATCTCAGCCGCCAATTGGTGCAATTCCGGCTTGGCCGCCGGCAGCGGTGTCTCGACCATTCTCAGGCGGGCAATGACGCGCTCCACATTGCCGTCCAGAATGGTCGCCGGATGGTCAAAAGCAATCGCCGCAATTGCCGCCGCCGTATAAGGGCCGATCCCGGGCAGGCGCAACAGCGCCGATTCCGCTTGCGGGAACACGCCGTTATGCTTTTCCATGACTTCTTGCGCGCAACGCAGCATGTTGCGCGCGCGGGCGTAGTAGCCAAGTCCTTGCCAGGCGTGCAGCACATCATCCAAGGGAGCGGCGGCAAGATCGGAAAGCGCGGGCCAACGGCGCAGGAATTCTTCGAAATAAGGCCCGACCGTGGCGACTGTCGTCTGCTGCAACATGATCTCGCTCAGCCACACGCGGTAGGGCGCCATGCGCTCGCCCGGTGGCGCGCGCCACGGCAGATCGCGGCGCTCGCAATCGTACCAGGCCAGTAATTTTGCCGCCAAAAGCGCTGCGGGCCAGGGGGAGGATCGTGATGTCATGCGAGAGTCCACATTTTCGCCATAAAACGCCTTATAATTACAATATGCCAATGAAGCAGCATTCACGCCCCCTTGCATCCGCGCTGCACAAGGTGACGGAGAAGATATACCGCAAGCGCGGTTTTGCCGCCGCCGGCGTGGTGAGCCATTGGCCAGCCATTGTCGGTGCGGATATGGCGCGCCATACAATCCCGGAACGGCTCGACAGCAACGGCACGCTACGCCTGCGTGTTGACGGGCCGCACGCCACAGACCTACAGCATCAGGAGCCGCAAATTCTGGAAAAAATCGCAACCTATTTCGGCTACCGCGCGGTCCATCGCCTGAGCCTTATCCAGGGGCCACTGGAGAAGAAAGCGCCGCCACCGGAACCCGTGCGCGAGGCGCCGCTCGACTCGGATTCGGCCAAAACGCTCGCGGGCGCCCTGGAAGGGACCCGGAACGACGGTGTCAAAAGCGCTCTGGCGCGATTGGGCAACGCCGTTCTCGGCCAAGCGCGTGACAGCTAAGCTCTTGAATCCGTTTCCTTCAATCCCAGGTCAGCGCGCACCCGCTTGGTTTGGCGTGCGCCGACCACGCTTGAGGCAGACCAGACGCGCCTTTATACTTAACCGTCTTGACCAATTTAGAGTTCAGCCATGATCACCAGACGCTTTTTAATCGCCGGAATGACAGGTATCGCCGGGTCGCTGGCGGCTTCACCTTTGCTGCAATTGGCTTCCCTGCCAGCGGCGGCGGGAAACTGGGAAAAGCCCGGTGATATGGCCATCGGCGCGCCGGAAGCGCCGATCTCGATCATCGAATATTTCTCGCTTACCTGTTCGCACTGCCGCGACTTTCACACCAACACATTTCCGCGCCTGCAGACGGAATATATCGAGACCGGCAAGGTGCGCTTTATCGCACGCGACTTTCCGCTCAACCGACCCGCCCTGGACGCGGCGATCCTCGCGCAATGCGCCGGACCGGAGCGCTATTTTGCCTTCATCGAAACGCTGTTCAATACCTTCGACAATTGGACGCGCGCCGCCGATTACGTCAAGGCGCTCGGCCAGATCGGTCAATTGGGTGGGGTCAGCACGGCGCAGTTTGACGATTGTCTCGGCGATTCGGAACTCGAAGCGAAAATATTCAGCACCATGCTGGATGCCCAGAATACCTATGACGTCAAATCGACGCCGACCTTTGTTATCAACGGCAAGAAACAAGAAGGCAGCATGCACTTTGAGGCGTTTTCAAAATCCCTCGAAAAATTCCTGCCCGACATTTAGGGGCCAAAATACAATCTATAGCGCCCTCCAGGAGAATGGTTAGCCGGTGCATTTTACGAAGCTAAAACTGGTCGGCTTCAAGTCATTCATCGAACCCAGCGAATTGGTGATCGAGCCCGGCACCACGGGCATCGTCGGACCGAATGGCTGCGGTAAGTCGAATCTTGTCGAGGCCCTGCGCTGGGTGATGGGCGAAACCGCGCCGCGTCATATGCGTGGCGCCGGCATGGAAGACGTCATCTTCAACGGCACCGAAGCACGCGCCTCCCGCAATGTGGCGGAAGTGGCGCTGCTGCTCGACAATTCCGACCGCACCGCGCCGGCGGCATTCAATGAGGACAACGAGCTTGAAGTGACACGGCGCATCGAGCGCGGCGCCGGCTCGTCCTACAGCGTCAACGGCCAGGACGTGCGGGCGCGGGACGTACAATATCTCTTTGCCGATTTCGCCACCGGCGCCCATTCCTCGGCCTTGGTCGGCCAGGGGCGTATCAGCGACATCATCAATGCCAAGCCGGCGCAGCGCCGCGGCATTCTGGAAGAAGCGGCCGGCATCAGCGGCCTACATGCGCGCCGCCACGAAGCGGAGCTGCGCCTGCGGGCCGCCGAAACAAATTTGGAACGGCTGAGCGATGTCGTCGGCGCGCTCGAGACGCAGCTGCATGCGCTCAAGCGGCAATCCCGCCAAGCCAACCGCTACCGCCGCATTGCCGAAAACCTGCGCAGTGCCGAAGCGCTCCTGCTGCATATCCGCTGGCGTGCCGCAAGCGCGGAAATGGCGGCGCGCGAGATCGAGCTCAAATCCGAATCGGAGCGCGTTGCCGGGCTGACCGGCGTCGTCGCGGCGGCAACCACCACCCAGGCTGGGGCGGCGGAGGCGCTACCCGATCTGCGCCACAAGGAAGCGGCGCTGGCCGCCGCGCTTCACCGCCTCGCGGTGGCACGCGACCGCCTCGACGAAGAAGAGCGCCAGGTCGCCGAACAGCGCCAGGAATTCGAGACGCGGCTGGCGCAAATCGATCAGGATCTGGCACGCGAGGGCACCCTGGCCGAAGATGCCGAGAGCGCCGTTGCCCAGATCGACGGGCAGCGCAGCGGCTTGATGCGGGAGAACGCAGACTCTGCCGAGGCCGGACAACAGGCCGAGGCCGCCTACACCGCCGTCACGGCCGACGTGGCGCAGCTGGAAGAGCGTCTTGCGGCGCTCACCGAAGACGTTGCCGCCGATGAGGCGCGCCACGCCAATCTGCGCCGCCGCCTGGAAGAGCTCGATGCCCGGTTGGAGGCCGACACCGCGCGCAAAGTTGACGTCGAGCGCGAGCGCGCCGAGTTGGAAGAACGCAGCGCCCATCAAAGCGCCATCGCCGAGGCCGAGGCGGCGGTCGCCGCCGCACGGGCGCAAGCGGAGGCGGCGCGCCAAGGTCTTGGCGATGTCGAAGCGGCGCGGGAGACGGCGCAGAAAGAAGAATCGACGGCGCGCGATGCGCTTCAGGCGAGCGACGGGCAACTATCCCGGCTGCGTGCCGAGGCGCAGGCATTGACCGAGTTGTTGGGCCACGGCGTGGCCAACCAGGGGCCGGGCATCGTCGATGCGCTCGAGGTCGATCCCGGCTATGAAGCGGCTCTCGGTGCGGCGCTCGGCGACGATCTGGAAGCGCCCGAAAATACTGCAGCCGCGATTCATTGGACTGCGTTAGGGCCACTTAAGGAAAGCCCAGACCTACCCGGCGGTACCACGCCACTGGCCAAGTATGTACGCGGCCCAGCTGCCCTGGCCCGGCGCCTGGCCCAGGTTGGCGTGGTGCAAAGCGGCGGCACCGCCTTGCAAAGCCAGCTCCATCCGGGTCAGCGACTGGTCGGCAAAGACGGTGCCATGTGGCGTTGGGATGGCTTTACCGTCAAGGCCGGCGCCCCGACCGCAGCGGCGAGCCGCCTCAGGCAACGCAATCGTTTGAGCGAGCTGGAAAAGGAATTGGCGGCAGCGGATAAAGCGCGCCGCGCGGCGCAACAGAATTTTGACGACACGCGCCATGCGCGCCAAACGGCGGCGCAAAACGCGGCCGAAGCCCGACATGGTGCTGAAATTGCCTCTCAAAATTTGGATGCGGCGCGCGACCGCGCGTCCGAACTGACGCGCGAAGCAGTTGCCGAAAACGCCCGCCTCAGCACCCTCAGCGAAGCGGCCGAACGGTTGAGCGGTGAATTGACGGAAACCGCGCGCCTCGCCGAGGAGACCCGCGATACGCTCGGTGCCGCGGCGCCGCTGGAACAAGGGCGGGCCAAACTCGCTGGCCTGCGCGACGAAATGGCGGCGCTCCGCGTCAGCCATGACGAATGTTCCCGCGCCCATGACCGCCTCGCCCGTGAAGCGACCCAGCGTGAACGCCGTCTTGAGGAATTGCAGCACGAGCAGGGTGGCTGGTCGGACCGCGTGGCCGGCGCGCGCCGGCGCCTGGCGGATCTGACTGAGCGGCGCGCCGCAGCGGAAGCACAACTTGAAGCACTCGCCCACAGGCCGGGCGAAATCGCCGAACGGCGCACTGCTCTGCTGGATCAAATTGCCACTGTTGAGCGCGAGCGCAGCGCCGCCGCCGAAACATTGGCGCAGGCGGAAGAGGAACTCGGGCGCTGCGACAGCGCACTCAAATCGGCCGAACAGACCCTGGCCAGCACGCGCGAAGAGCGGGTGCGTATCGAAGGCCTGCTGGGACAGGCGCGCCAAGCGGTCAATATGGTTGTCGCGCATATTCAGGAGCGCCTGTCCTGTCCGCCCGAAGAAGCCCTGGCGCTGGCCGAAGTCAAAGAGGGTGCGGAACTGCCGGAGGGCGAAGCTGTCGAAGCGCGCATCCAGCGCTTGACGCGCGAGCGCGACAATATAGGTGCCGTGAATCTGCGCGCGGAAGAAGAAGCGGCGGAGCTCGATGAGCAGATATCCACCCTGATCAATGAGCGCGCCGATCTGGAAACGGCCATCGCGCGTCTGCGCCAGGGCATCTCGAGCCTCAACCGCGACGGCCGCCAGCGCGTGACCACCGCCTTCAAGCTCATTGACGGCCATTTCCGTTCGCTCTTCACCCGCCTCTATGGCGGCGGGCACGCCCATCTCGAACTGGTGGAATCGGACGACCCACTCGAGGCCGGCCTCGAAATCATGGCCAGTCCGCCAGGCAAAAAACTGCAGTCGCTGTCGCTTCTCTCGGGCGGCGAAAAGGCGCTGACGGCGCTCGCCCTCCTGTTCGCGGCGTTTCTCACCAATCCGGCGCCAATCTGTGTGCTCGATGAGGTCGATGCGCCGCTCGACGACAGCAATGTCGATAGATTCTGCAATCTGGTGGCCGAATTGGCGGAAAAAAGCGGCACCCGTTTTCTCGTTGTCACCCATCACCGCACGACCATGTCGCGGGTCGATCGGCTGTTTGGCGTCACCATGGTCGAGCGCGGTGTCTCGCAGCTTGTTTCCGTCAATCTGGCGGAGGCCGAGCAGTGGCGCGAGAGTGCCTGACGCGGCTTCGGAATAATCAAAATTATCCAACTATTTCAATTTGTTACGATGTAATTGGAAGTGGTTGACAGGGGTGAGTCCAAACACTATGGTTCACCCGCTTTTTCGGTTGCGGGCTCGTGCACGGGCTGGATTCGAGGGCTGGTTTTCGTGAGCTATTTTTCATGAGCGATGACAAGCCACCGCCTTCGCTTGAAGAACTCGATTCTCGGCTTAAGAAAGTCCAGCGGGAGCGGCAACATACCGATGGCGCGGGGATGCCGCCGACGCGGTTTGGCCAATCCTTGCACCTCGGAATCGAAATGGCGGCCACCTTGGTGGTCGGTGGCGGCGTTGGTTGGTATCTCGACCAATTGCTCGATACAAAGCCGTGGCTGTTGATCGCGTTTTTGTTCCTGGGTATCGGAGCGGGTCTCAGCAACGCCTTTAGATTGGCGAGACGATACGGCGCTGAAATGGCGCAGCAAGATGAAGACAAGGCCGGCAAGCCGCCGGTAGAAGAAGACGAATAAAGGAGCGGCAAGCCCGTGTCATCGGCAGAAACAGCATCAGACTCAGCGGCAGGCGCGGCGGAACATCACGGCCCGTTAGACCAATTTACGATTCAGCGTTGGGTGGATATTGATCTCGGCGGATTTGACGCCTCCTTCACCAATTCCGCGTTTATGATGGTGATTGCGGTGGTAGTGGTCTTCCTTCTGATGACCCTCGGCATGGGCGGGCGGCGCATGGTGCCGGGACGCCTGCAATCGGTCGTCGAACTGCTCTATGAGCTGGTCGCCAAGATGCTCGGCGATATCGTCGGCGGGCGCGCGGCCAAGCGCTTTTTCCCCTTCGTCTTCAGCCTTTTTACCTTTTTGTTATTCGGCAATCTATTGGGCCTGATCCCCTATAGCTTTACCTTCACCAGCCATATCATCGTCACCATCACCTTTGCCCTGGTGGTTTTCGTTGGTGTGACGATTCTCGCGATCATCATTCACAAGCATAAATTCCTGACCTTCTTTTTGCCGCCCGGCGTGCCCATGTGGATGGCGCCGCTGCTGGTGCCGATCGAAGTGGTCTCCTATGTCGCGCGGCCGATCAGCCTGGCGGTGCGCCTGTTTGCCAACATGATGGCGGGTCACAGCATCCTGCACGTGTTCGGCGGCTTCGTCTTCGCGCTCAGCTTTTTCGGCTTTCTGCCGTTTGCCTTCATCATCGCGCTCTATGGGCTGGAAATCCTGGTGGCGGTCTTGCAAGCCTATGTGTTTGCCATTTTGACCTGTCTCTATATTCGCGACGCAATATTCCTGCACCACGAGTAGGAACCTAAGAACTCACACTTTCATTTACGAAACACAATCAAGGGAACGATATTATGGACGTTGAATCAGCAACAATGCTCGGCAAACTCATCGGTGGCGGCCTGGCCACAATCGGTGTGGCCGGCTCGGGCGTCGGCATCGGTATCATCTTCGGCAGCTATGTCTCTGCCGCCGGCCGCAATCCGGCCGCCGCACCGAAGCTGTTCGGTAATGTGCTGCTCGGCTTTGCGCTGACAGAGGCGATCGCGCTGTTCGCGCTCGTCATGGCCTTCATCATTCTCTTTGGTAGCTGAGGCCGTTTAATGCTCCGGCGCTGGCGGCAATTGACCGCCGCGCCGGCGTCCAAGACGGAGAGGAAACATGCCACAGCTTGAGATTCCCGATTACGCGCCACAGATATTCTGGCTCGTCGTCACCTTTGTCATCCTTCTGGGTCTGATGTGGACGATTGCGCTGCCGCGTATCGGCCGCGTTCTTGAACAACGCCAGAAGCACATCGATGATGATTTGTCGGAGGCCGAAAAATTCAAGCAGGGCGCGGAAGAGGCGATCAAGGCCTATGAGGCGTCGCTCGCCGAGGCCCGCGCCGAAGCCCATAAATTGCTCGCTGAAACCCAGGCCGAACTCGACAAACAGGCGGCCGATCAACGCACCCGCCTCGACGCCGAGCTGGCTGACAAGCAAGCGCAGGCCGAAAGCCGCATCCGCGAGGCGCGCGAGCAGGCGCTTTCCAGCGTGCGCGAAGTGGCGGCGGAAGTGGCGCGCGCCGCGACCGAACGCCTGATCGGTGTCGAGCCGAGCCAGGATGCCGCCAATGCGGCGGTCGACGGAAAGGGCTGAAGACCATGAGCAAGCTCAAACGCATGGCCAAGGCGCCTGAGAATTGGCTGCTGGTTGCCGCCTTTGCTTTTGTCATCGCCGGCTCCTCGATCACCGAGGACGCCAACTTCTGGATTCTGATCGCGTTCGTCACCTTCATTGGTGTCTTCGGCCGCAAGGCCTGGGCGGCGATTAAAAAGGTGCTCGACACCAGAGCCGAGAAAATCGCGGCCGAGCTCGACGAAGCCAAGCGCCTGCGCGAAGAGGCGCAGGGCGTGCTCGCCGAATATGAGCGCAAACGCCGCGAGGCGGAAGACGAAGCGCGCCAGATGGTCGAGCATGCCAAGGTCGAGGCCGAGCGTCACGCCGCCGACGCCAAGCAGGCGCTTGAGGACACCATGCGCCGGCGCGAGGAAGCGGCGATGCAGCGCATTGCCCAGGCCGAGACGGACGCGCTGCGCGAAGTGCGCGAAACCGCCGCGGCGCTTGCCGTCGAAGCGACCACGCGCCTCATCAGGGACAATCTCGACGACGCCCGCGCCGACCAAATGATCGAGCGCTCAATCCGCGAACTGGGCGAGAAGATGCACTAGTCTGGGAGACATAAAACAATAACAAAAGCCCCTGCCAGATAATTCCAGCGGGGGCTTTTTTTGTGACACATCAACTGTTGTCTTTTAGCGTTTTAACAGAACGGCTTACACGGCAAGTACGGCGAATTTCTTGCATTGTGATGCAAAATTTTGCGAATTTATCCTCTCATAATTTCATAAACAGGTACTGCTATGAGAGATAAAGAATTTAAAAGCTATGATCCCTTCAGGCGCCAGCGCAAGAAACGCACCGGTGTGAAACTCGACTTCACGAAAATGTACCAGGAGCATGTCGACAAGCCGATGATCGCCAAGATCGTCGAGGCCGGGCGGCGCACTGATCGCCGGGGCGGCGACCTGGATGAAGAGCGCATCGAGGAGCGGGCCGAGCATATGGACGCCCAGGCACGCGCCGACGCCGCCAACGCGCCGCGCGGCGACACACCCTTCGCGCCGCGCGATTTCGCCGCCAAATACGCCATTGACCTGGCCGAGCTCGGCCGGGCTGAGTGTAAAGCC
>JAPYQV010000514.1 GCA_029937205.1 Alphaproteobacteria bacterium | reverse complement strand
GGGCGACCAACATCGTCAGGCGTAAAAAAATTATCCGCATGAATTCATCTTAACCTTCACACGAAGACGGTGCGGCTGATTAAACCACCTCGGGAGCCGCGGCCTCATCCAGCCGCTTTTGGCCCGGTAACCAAATTGTGGCAACAGCGACAATAAGCGCCATGGCGGCAAACGAGACAAACAGCCAGTGGAAGCCACCGCCCGGCGTGTGCAAAAGGATGACTAACAACGGCGCCAAGGCGCCAGCGCCGAGACCAAAGAGAAATTTCACGCCATAGATGCGTGAACGACGGGTATCAGTGGTGTAGCGCGCGACCAGCGTATCTGAAATCGGCACCTCACCAACAATCATCAGCATCGCCGCGAAGGAGACGATCAACATGCCGTGATCGAGCGTCCAGCCGAGCACGGCGAGAAGCGGCACCTGAGCAAACAGCATGACCGCCCAAACATATTTGATCGAAAACTTGTCGATCAAATAGCCGACGAGTATTTGTGCAAACGCCGCCACAGCAACCACCAACGACACCATTAGCCCGACACCGACAAATGAATCAGCGAGCGATCCAAGCCCCTCTTCAAATAGTTTCGGAAGCGCAATAATTGCGCCTTGAAAAACCAGGCCGTTAAATATAGTGGCGATAGCAACCACCCAGAAAATTCGCTGCAACACCTGCCTGCTGGAGACGGGTTTCATCATGTTTTCCGGTACGTCGGCCCTCCGTTGCCGCGCCGCGCGAGCGGAAATAGTATTTTTTGGGCGTAGGCGCAAATAAATCAAATAGGCCACGCCCGTCGCGACAGCGACGATGCCCGGCACAATATAGGCTGCCTGCCAGCCAATCGCGGACATCAGGCCGGCGGCGATGATGGCAGCGGCGGCAACGCCCAAATTGCCGAATACACCGTTGAAGCCGAGTAATTTGCCGACCTTTTCACAACCCTCGACGACCATCGAGATGCCGACCGGGTGATAGATCGAGGCGAAGATGCCGATCAAAGTCAGTCCGCCGGCAATCTCCAACGGCGTACGCGCAAATCCCGTGAGGATGGATGAGCCGCCGATGCCAAGAAAAAACACTGCGATCATACCGGAACGGCTCCAACGGTCGCCGAGCCAGCCGGCTGGCAAATTCCCGGCGGCGAGAGCAACATTACCAGGGATCATAAGCGCCAACAGTTCGCCATACGATAAGTCAAACTCGCCTTGCAGGCCCAACACGACGGTCGGAAACAACAGCATGAAGAGATGGTCATAGGCATGACCGATATTGAGAAAGCCGAAGCCGACGCGGTTGGAAACGGTTGGAGACATGATTTAGCTCTGGCGGCAAAGGGAGGCTGCTTCATAGCGCAACAGCGGGAAATTGCCAAACAGTCGCGCGTCGGCTGTATAACCGTTAGACTGCACCATCAACAAACGCCGACGCAAAAGAGAGTGGCCAACATGGCAAAAATGAAAGCAATTCAGGTGAGCGCGCCCGGCGCCGATTTCGAACTGGTGGAGGTGGATATTCCCGAACCCGGCCCCGGCGAGGTCCGCATCAAGGTCGAAGCTTGCGGCGTTTGCCACAGCGATGTCTTCGTCAAGGAAGGAGTATTTCCCGATATCGAATATCCCCGCATTCCCGGACATGAAGTGGCCGGAAAGATCGACAGCCTGGGCGCCGGTGTCACCGAGTGGAAAGTGGGCGCGCGCGTCGGCGTCGGCTGGCACGGCGGCCACTGCTTTCATTGCGATCCATGCCGGGCCGGCGATTTCGTCAATTGCCAGAATAGCCCCGTCACCGCGATCAGCCGCGACGGCGGCTACGCCGAATATATGACCGCCAACCAACATGCGCTGGCGCGCGTGCCGGACGATCTGCAAAGCGTCGCCGCCGCGCCCTTGATGTGCGCCGGCGTCACCACGTTTAACTCGCTGCGCAACTGCGCCGCCCGCCCCGGCGACCTGGTCGCCATCCATGGCATCGGCGGGCTCGGGCATCTTGGCATTCAGTTTGCCGCGCGCATGGGATTTCGCACCGTTGCGTTGTCGCGCGGGCGCGACAAGGAAAATCTGGCGATGAGTCTCGGTGCCCATGCCTATATCGATACGGCGGCGAAAGATGCCGGCGAGGCGCTCAGTGCGATGGGCGGTGCGCGCATCATCTTGACCACGGCGCCCGACGCCGCGTCCATGGCGCCGCTCCTGAACGGCCTCGCCATCGACGGACAAGCCATCATTGTCGGCGCGGACGCCGAATCGCTCGCCGTCTCGCCGCTGCAGCTTATTCCGGGGCGCCGTTCGGTGCGCGGCTGGCCATCAGGCACGGCCATGGATTCCGAGGCAGCGCTCAATTTCAGCAGCCTCTCGGGCGTGCGCCCGACGATCGAGGAATTTCCCCTGGCCCAGGCAGGTGAAGCCTATCGGCGTATGATGAACAACGAAGCACGCTTCCGCGCGGTGCTGAAAATAGCCTGAGGAACCCACAATGTCCGACCTGCCGAGCGTGGTCAGCGATAGCGAGTTGAGCAATTCCTTCCTCAGCGAAAC
>JAPYQV010000513.1 GCA_029937205.1 Alphaproteobacteria bacterium | reverse complement strand
TCGGCCCCTATTGGATCGCCATGCCGGGCTCGGTGCCGAGCACGTTGTCACCAATCTCTCCGGCCACACCATCCAGCGCGCAGCCGACGCCGAAAGTCCACATGAAGACTTTCGGCACGTCATGGCCGAGCGAGGCGACCATGTGGGGATGGCTGAGCGCGGCGCGGATAATCAGGCCGATACGGGTGCGCGTCAGGCCGAAAAAGAGGGCGACGAATATGGCCACCGAAATCAGCAGCATGAAGATGCGGTAGGCCGAATAATCGAGACCCTGCCAGGCAAAGGCGGTGACGTTGAGCGACGCCGGCACGTCGTAGGGCACCGGCACCTTGCCCCACACCATCTGGACAATTTCCTCGATGACGAAAGCGAGGCCAAAGGTGAAGAGCAGCTCCGCCACATGGCCGAAACGGTGCACCGGGCGCAGCGCATAGCGCTCCACCGCCGCGCCGACCACGCCGACCAGGATGGGCGCGAAAATCAAGCCGGGCCAAAAGCCCACATGATCGGCAATCTGATAGGCGAAATAGGCACCCAGCATGAAGAAGCTGGCATGGGCGAAATTAAGCACGCCCATCATGCTGAAAATCAATGTCAGGCCACTGGCCAGCAGAAACAACAGCATGCCGTAGAGGACGCCGTTAAAGAGCGAAAATACGAAGACTTCCAAAAGACTTCCCGCCGCGCTGCTGTCGTTTAAGGCACAAAAGCCCCGGCCCCTTGCCTATCTGAAAGGGACCGGGTGTTGTTCCCAGAGACGTGCAGCCTTTAATAAGGCCGCTGCATGTCGCAAGTCGTCGGTAGCGTTGTGTCCTCGCGGCTGATCGTGCCGTCTGTGGCGAAGGCGATATGGAAATCGTTGCCTTTGTACATGATCGGACGCGCGTACTCCCCGGTGAGGCTGCTGACCATGAGCTGCATCTGAATTTGATGGTCAGAAGCGCGCATCTGGACTTCGCCGAGCGGGCCCTGGAAGGTCAGGCCCTCAAGCGCCTTGCCAACCGCGATTGGATCGTCGCTGCCGGCCTTGTCGATGGCCTCGGCCAGCATGAGGATCAGCCAGCGCTGGCGGTCCGAATACCAAGTGTCCTGGAATTTGGCCAAGTAAGAATCGCCGAATGCCATCGAATCGGCGGACAGGCCATCATGGTTCTCGTGATACTCGTTGACCTGCTTCAAGGTGACCTTCTGGGAATCGGCGCCGTATCCGGCCACCGAAGAAGTGAGCCCGCCATAAATGGTATAGAATTGCGCCGGCAAGTTTGCGCCCGCGGCGAATTTAACCAGACGCACCAAATCGGGGCCCCAATTGCCAGTGAGGATGGTATCCGCCCCGGATGCCTTGATTTTGGCGATATACGGCGTGAAGTCCTGCACCTTGCCGAACGGCACGATAAGCTCGTCGCCGACGAGTTCGATACCGGGCGTGCGCTCTTTCAAGAGCGTCCGCGCCGCCGCCTGGAACGACTTCCCATAGGCGTAGTTTTGGTTGATCATGTAGACTTTCTTGATGCTGCTGTCGCGGCTCATCTGCGTCACCAGCCCGGCCACTTTCATATCCACATTGGCGTCGAAACGGAAATGCCAGAACGAGCACAGTTCGTTGGTGAACGCCGTCGTCACCGCCGAATGATTAAGAAACATGATGGCTTTGTCGGGATTGCGCTTGTTGTGTTTGTTGACGAATTTAATGATGTTGAGCGCGTGGTTGGAGCCGATGCCCTGAATGATGTATTTCAGGCCCATATCCACCGCTTTCTTTAATTGCTGCGTGGTTTTCTCGGCGCTCATGGCGTTGTCGAGACCGACGATCTCGATATTGCGCCCGCCCAGCACGCCGCCGGCCGCGTTGACCTGCTCGGCGACGGTTTCGAACGCCTGCAGCGCATCAATGCCGACTGCGGCGACAGGGCCGGAAAACGGCTCAATCAAGCCGAGTTTGATATTCTCGGCAGCGCTCGCGCTGGTGCTCGCCACGGCAGCAAAAAAGCCGCCAATGACCAAGCCCGTCAGACAGGCAATAATTCCCATTAATTGCATGACGATCTCCCTTCCGGTTTGTGTTCATATTATAATTTGGGGCGTCTCGTCGGCCGTCTGCTAGCGAAAGACCTACCTTGGCGAGTACCCATCGATAAGTGTACGTTGCGTCCGCGAGAGAGGCAATAAAGCTATGCGCCAAATGATGAGGAAGGAATCCCATGAGCACGGTCAATGTGACGCGAATTTCGAATACAGCCGTGCTGAGCCTGGATCATGCGCCGGTAAACGGCCTCGGATTGGCGCTCCGAACCGCCCTGGCGGAGGCGTTTCAGGCGGCATGCGACGATAGCGAAATCACTGGCATCGTTTTGACCGGCGCCGGCCGCATGTTCTCGGCCGGTGCCGACATCACCGAATTCGGCACGCCCAAATCCATGACCGCGCCGTCGCTGCCCGATATCATCAACATCATCGAGCAGGCGAAAAAGCCGGTTATCGCCGCCGTGCATGGCAACGCGCTTGGCGGCGGGCTCGAGCTGGCGCTCGGCTGCGCCTATCG
>JAPYQV010000028.1 GCA_029937205.1 Alphaproteobacteria bacterium | reverse complement strand
ACCAACACCCGGGCGCCGAGCCAGGTGATGGGCGATATCGAGGCCCAGGTCGCCGCCGCCGAGCTTGGCGTGAAACGCTTTGCCGAGCTGATCGAGGCCTATGGCAAGGACACCGTGTTCCGGGCATCGCGGCAATTGATGGATTATTCCGAGCAAATGCTGCGTAAGCGCATCGCCGAAATTCCCGACGGCCAATACACGGCGGAAGGCTTTCTCGACGATGACGGCCGCAATCGCGGCAAGAATCTTCCGGTCAAAGTGACCGTCCGGATTGACGGCGACAGCGCCGAAGTCGACCTCACAGGTTCGTCGCCGCAAGTGCCGACGGCGTTTAACGTGCCGTTCGAGGGTTCAACCAAGGTGGCCTGCTATTTCGCCTTCCGTGCCATGCTGCTCGATACCTACACGACGGACGAATACATTCCAGCAAACGAAGGTTCGTTCCGCCCGATCGCCGTCAAAGCGCCGTTAGGCTCAATCTTCAATCCGAAATTTCCGGCAGCAGCGCAATCACGCTTTGCCCAGGTGCAGCGCCTGGTCGACTGCATCGTCAAGGCATTGGCGCCCGTCATCCCGGAGCGGGTGACCGCCGGCAGCTCCGCCAACTTGTCGTTTGGCGGCTATACCGGCCTGAAAGACAATGGCAAATATTGGGTGTTGCTCGAAGTCAACGAGGGCTCCTACGGCGGCAGGCCGGCGTCCGACGGGCCCGATGCGATCGACGAATTGATGAAGAACACGCGCAACAATCCGATCGAGGATGTCGGCATGCATTTGCCGTTGATTTGCGACCGCTACGAACTGCGCGACGATGTTGTGCCGGGCGCCGGGCGCATGCGGGGCGGCCTGGGCGCGATCAAAGTGCAGCGTTTCACCGAGAAGGGAATGATGTCGCACGAGGGCGACCGGCTCGAGGATGTGCCTTGGGGATTTCAAGGCGGTAAGCCCGGCGCTGTCGGCACCGTCGCGGTATTCAATCGGGCGACGCCGGAAAATCGCACGCCCTACCCCGCCAAATTCACCAATCTGGCTGTCGGGCCGGGCGACAGTCTCGAAGTGCGCGGCGCTTGCGGTGGCGGGTATGGCGATCCGCTCGAGCGCGAGCCGGCGATGGTGCGCGACGACGTGTTGGACGACTATTATAATGCCGATCATGCGGTGTCGGTTTATGGTGTGGTGTTGGACACTGAATTGAATGTGGATATGACCGCGACCGTAGCGCGACGTGGCGAAATGCGCAGCGCCGCAGCACCTTAGTTCTCGACACGGCGGAAGGAACAGATCATGGCCGAAATGGAAGTCGACCCGATTACATTGCAGGTTATCGGAGGCGCGCTCCATACGGTCGCCAAGGAAATGGGCCATGTGCTCTACCGCATGTCCTATTCCTCGATCATCCGCGAATCCGAGGATTTGGGCGCCGGGTTGTTCGATGCGGATTGCAATACGCTTTGCGAATCCGATTCAACGCCGATGCATATCGGATCGATTCCCGCCTATTTGCGTGGCATCGCGGAAACCTTGCACGATCCGTGGCAGCCGGGCGATGTGGTGATCCACAATCATCCCTATTATGGTGCCAGTCATTCGCCCGATATCGCCGCCGTTGCGCCGGTCTTCTACGAAGGCGAACTGGTCGGTTTTTCGGCCAACACGGCACACCATGTGGATATCGGCGCGGCTGCGCCGGGACTTATTATCGATGTGCCCGATGTCTTCGCCGAGGGCATGTTGTTCAAGGGCGTCAAACTCTATGAAGGCGGGGTGCGCAACCGCGCGCTGTGGCAGTTTATTGCGACCAATACCCGGGGTCCCGATCAGGTGTTGGGCGATATCGAGGCTCAGGTGGCTTCGGTGGAACTTGGCGTCAAACGGTTCATCGAGTTGCTCGATACATATGGCAAGGAAACCGTGTTCGCCGCCTCGCACCAGCTCATGGATTATTCAGAATCCATGTTGCGTAAGCAGATCGCGCTCATTCCCGATGGCGAGTACCGCGCCGAAGGATTTCTCGACGACGACGGCCGCAATCGGGGACAAACATTGCCGGTCAAAGTCTGCGTGCGTATCGACGGGGATTCGGCGGAAGTCGATTTAACCGGCTCGGCGGCGCAAGTGCCGACTGCTTTCAATGTGCCGTTCGAAGGCTCAACCAAAGTGGCATGTTATTTCGCCTTCCGTGCCATGCTGCTCGATAGCGCTGTCATTTCCGAGCATGTGCCGCAAAATGAGGGTTCCTTCCGCCCGATCAAAGTGACCGCGCCCAAGGGGTCCATTTTTAACCCGATATATCCGGCAGCAGCGGAAGCGCGCTTCAACCAAATTCAGCGCGTGGTGGACTGCATCATCAAGGCGTTGGCGCCGGTCATCCCGGAGAAGGTCACGGCGGGCTGCTCGGCCGATGTTTCGGCCATCGCCTATTCCGGCATTCGCCCGGAAGGCAATTATTGGGTCTTCATTGAGGTCAATGACGGCTCCTACGGCGGGCGGCCCAATTCCGACGGACCGGATGGCATCGAGGAACTGATGCGCAACACGCGTAACAATCCGATCGAGGATTTGGGCATGCATCTACCGCTGATTTGCGACCGGTATGAGCTGCGCGACGATGTCATGCCGGGGGTCGGCGAGTATCGCGGCGGAATCGGCGCCATTAAAGTGCAGCGCTATTTGACGGATGGCTTCCTCACCCATGAATCCGATCGCCATGAGGATGTCCCCTGGGGGTTTCGGGGCGGCGGCATAGGGTCCTGTGGGCGATTGCAAAAATTCAACATTGCATCGCCGGATGAGATAGAGGAGCTGCCGGCAAAAATTCATGGCCTGCGCAATAATATCGGTGATTGCATCAGCGTCCTGAGCGCCTGCGGCGGCGGCTATGGCGATCCCTTGGCACGCAGCCCCGAACAGGTCCGCGAAGACGTATTGGATGATTTCTGTAGCGTTGCTCATGCGCACGATGCTTACGGCGTGGTGCTCGATTCAGAGCTCGAGATCGACAGCGATGCCACCGCGGCGCGACGTGAGGAAATGCGAGCGCCAGCGGTATTATTGGGCCATGCGAGGGAGCATAAATTTTGACTGAAGCCTTTGTTTGCGACGGCGTGAGAACGCCCATCGGGCGCTATGGTGGCGGACTGTCCTCGGTGCGCCCGGACGATCTGGCAGCCTTGCCCATTCGCACATTGATGGCGCGCAACAGCGCCGTCGATTGGGCGGCGGTGGACGATGTCGTGCTTGGCTGCGCCAACCAGGCGGGGGAAGACAATCGCAATGTCGCGCGCATGGCGCTGCTGCTGGCCGGCATGCCGGAGAGCGTGCCCGCCGCGACCATCAACCGCCTGTGTGGCTCCGGCATGGATGCCCTGGGCGGCGCGGCGCGGGCCATAAAGGCCGGCGAGGCCGAGTTGATGGTGGCGGGCGGCGTCGAGAGCATGTCGCGCGCGCCGTTTGTGATGGCCAAAGCGGAGACGGCCTTCTCGCGCGCCGCGAAGATCGAAGACACGACCCTCGGTTGGCGCTTCGTCAACAAGCTGATGCGGCAACGCTATGGCATCGATTCGATGCCGGAGACGGCGGAGAATGTGGCCGAGGAATATCAGATCAGCCGCGCCGACCAGGACGCCTTCGCGTGCCGCAGCCAAAACCGCGCTGAGCACGCTTTGGCAGCGGGCATCTTCGATGCTGAGATCGTTCCGGTAAACATTCCCCAGCGCAAGGGGGAGGACATAACCATCACCCGCGACGAGCATCCGCGCGCCGGAACGACAGTGGAAGCCTTGGCCAAATTGCCGACGCCTTTCCGCCAGGGCGGCACTGTAACGGCTGGCAATGCATCGGGTGTGAATGATGGCGCCTGCGCCTTGCTTGTGGCCTCTGAGAACGCTGCGGAAAAGCATGGCCTGACACCGCGCGCGCGCATATTGGGCGTCGCCACGGCCGGCATTGCACCCCGCATCATGGGCATGGGACCAGCCCCGGCGTCGCGTAAATTGTTGGCGCGGCTCGGCCTCCAGGTGGCTGATATGGATGTCATCGAACTGAACGAGGCATTCGCCGCCCAGGCACTTGGCGTGATGCGCGAGCTTGGCCTGGCCGACGATGCGGAACATGTGAATCCCCATGGCGGCGCGATTGCGCTTGGCCATCCGCTCGGTATGAGCGGTGCGCGCCTGGTGCTGACGGCGATTCACCAGCTCGAGCGTACGGGCGGGCGCTATGCCCTCTGCACCATGTGTATTGGCGTCGGGCAGGGCATCGCGCTGGTGCTGGAGAAGGTTTAGGGCGCCGGTTTAACGTTTACGAAACCTTAAAGACCCGCCTCGGCGAGCTTCGCCGGCGGCGCGGCTCGGGGTTTGAGCTGCTGAACCCGCCGCCGCAGGCGGTGCAGGAACGAAAGGTCGCATCTGATTTGCGCCGTGCCGCAGTGTTGGCGCCCTTTATACACACCCAGAGCTGCGCCGGACGGCGCCTGGATCAATTGGAAATCGCCGCGCTGTTGCGGTCCTGCGCAGGCATCACTGGCCAATCAGATGAGACGAAACTCGCCGCAATCATGGCTATATTCCCGGAGTTGCCTTCGGGCGATGTGGTTGAGGTTGGCGGATTTTGGGGCCGCTCGGCGTTTACACTCGCCTGGCTCGCAGCGCGCATTGAGAACGGCCCTGTCCTGATCATTGATCCGTGGCAGGCCGAGGCGGCGCTGCAGAATTCCGTGTCGGAACTTGTGCGGCGAGATACCCGGGCGCAGGACTGGGAGCTCATTTACCAGGGATTTTTGCTTAATCTGTTGCCGGTGGCGCGCGGCCGGCTCGGCTTTTTGCGTATGACATCGTCTGATGCCCATCGGCGTTACACGCAAGGGCCAAGCCTAATCGAAAGCCCGCCCTTTGGTAGCCTGACATATGGCGGTGACATCGCGCTGCTGCATATTGACGGCAATCATGACGAAGCGGCTGTGGCACTCGATGTTGCGCTCTGGGTGAAACATATCCGGCCGCGCGGCTGGCTTGTGCTCGACGATTATGTCTGGCCGCATGGCAATGGTCCGGCGCGCACCGGCGATGCCTTGTTGCGCGCGCTCGGTGACGAAGCGGCCATCAGCTTCGTTGCCGGCAAGGCCCTCTTTATTCGCATGGCGTGAACGCCTTGCCCTTGCTCCCGGTCCACCGCACGGGTTATTTATCGGCGTGAAAATTGGGAGCAGACGATGGACTGGTATCAAATTTGGTGCGATCTCAAGCCGGGTGAAGACGATCTCACCTTCTGCAAAAGTGTCGATGCCTATCTCGGCCATCTGCGCGGCGCTGGTTTGATTGAAGAACACCGAATGATGCGCCGTAAGCTCGGCTTGGCGCATGATGGGGCAACCGAGTTCCACATCATGATCGGCACCAAAGACCTGGCCCAGCTCGACGCCGCCTTCACTCGTGTCTCGACCCGCGACGACGAGATCGAAAATCTACACCGAGCTGTTTATGGCGCGGTGACCAATCTCAAATTCGGCCTATATAGAGATTTCCCCGTCCCCTGGCGAAAGGGCTCCTAATACCGGTGCTACTTCGCTTCGATATGTATGGGCGCATCCGGATGAAAGGCGTGAAAGGCGAAGGCAAAACTGATGTCGTGCACCACATCCACCAATCCGTCCGGTCCGTCGCGCTGAACCACCACATTGCCGATATCGCGCCCGAGCCGGATCATGGTGGTATCGAGGGCGGAATTCTGCCCGGCTTCCCATGAGATGATCAGATCACCGCGTTCGATGCGCCTTTGCTTCTTCACCAGTTCCAGACTCCAGGCCTCGTTGCCGATAACGACGACGCGGGAGAGTGGGGCAACATATTCGGGCAATTCGCCGTCATAGAGAAAAGGTTTGGTGGACTGGTCGTAGCGTGAGTAAGGGTTGGCGCCGTAATTGCGCATGCGCGCCCGCGTTGGCACTAGAACGGTTGCGCCTTCGTACTCGGCCGCGCGTATTTTGAAGCGCTCGAAGGATTCGATGCGGACGGGGAGCGCGGTTAAGCGGGTGCCCATCATCTTGCCGACGATCGCCTCGCCGGTGAACTGCTGCCACCAGCTCTCCGTCTGGCGGTCATACATCACCAAATCGGAATTGCGCAGCTTGCCGGTGGTGCCGAAATCATAGACCTGACCGTCGATACGGCGCTCGAACACCAGGGCTGAATTGCACAGCGGGCAAAATGTGACGGCGATGGGGATACCGCCCAACGTGTCATTGGCGATTTCATGCCATATCAGAATTCGCACCGGATAGGCGCGCATTTCGCCGTTGAGCGTAACTGTAATAACAGGCTCTAATTCGCCGATATCGCTGATCTCGGCAACCGGGACATATTTCGGATTGTCGATTGCCGGGATGCCGTCCTTGGGCACGCCGCCGGATCTGATTTCTGAAAATTCAATCAGGCTGCGGGAGAAATCCGTAGCCTTCCATTCCCGGCTCCAATTGCTCGGCGGCTCTGCCGCGGGCGCGCCTGAAACCGCAGTGATCCACAGAAAAATCGCCGCCAAAGCGAAGGGCAGAATCTTCATGGGCCTTCCCCAAATTCAGTTGAAGGCCAAGTGTCTCCGGGGTGGCGGTTTGGAGCTAGGAAAACTGATTCACAATGCCGTGACAGCGCGTCATCGGGGGCCTATCTGCGGGGGCCTATCCGCGGGGGCCTATCCACGGGCGCCTATCCGATGGCGGATTTGATTGCCCGCTTGGCCATCACAGCCACCAGATGGGCGCGGTACTCGGCGCTGGCATGCATATCGGAATTGAGCCCCTCCGGGGAAATTGCCGGTAATTCGGTATCGCTGGAGAGCGTCTTGCCGAGCGCGGCTTCCATGGCGCTGGCGCGAAATACGCAAGCACCGGCGCCGGTGACGGTGATGCGGGTTCCGTCCGCCGTTTCCGCCGCCAGGACGCCGACGATGGCATAGCGTGACGCCGGATTGGGGAATTTGGCGTAGCCCGCCCGGATCGGTTTGGGAAAACGCACGGCGGTGACGATTTCACTATCTTCTAAGGCGGTCTCAAACATGTCGGTAAAGAAATCATCGCCGGATATTTCCCGGCGGTCGGTGATCACGGTGGCGCCGAGGCCGAGAATTGCCGCCGGATAATCCGCTGCGGGGTCGTTGTTGGCAATGGCGCCGCCAAGGGTGCCGCAATTGCGTACCTGGGGATCGCCGATGCAGGCGGCGAGGTCGGCGAGCGCCGGGATCGCGGCGCGGACTTGCTCCGAAGCAGCCACATCGGCATGTAGGGTGGCGCCGCCGATGACCAGCGCATCGCCTTCCGTTTTGATATAGGCGAGTTCCGGAAGGGCGCCGAGGTCGATCACGTCCGTGGGCCGGGAGAGGCGCTGTTTCAGGGCCGGCAGCAGGGTCTGCCCACCGGCCATATATTGCCCATCATCAGCCGAGCTGTGGATTTCCATGGCTTCGGCAAGGGTGGTCGGGCGGTGATACTTAAATTCATACACAGCGGCTATTCCGATTGTTTTTCGTTGGGCGAAACAATATCGGCTTGGGCATTGGCGGTAAAGGCGCGTTCGCCGTTGATGGTGAAGGAATCAATCGCCGCTTGCCCGGTGGGCGAGAGCAGCCAATCGATAAGGCGCTGGCCGAGGGTGGATTTGACATGCGGATGCACGGCTTTGCTGACCAGAATGATGCCATATTGATTGAACAGAAGGGGATCGCCGCGCATCAGGACCTCCAGGCCTTGGCGGTTATTGAAATTTAGCCAGGTGCCCGAATCGGCGAGGGTGTACGCCTCCATGGCGGCGGCAATATTTAACGTAGCGCCCATACCGCTGCCGGTTTCGCGGTACCAACTTGACGTCAGTCCGGCGATACCGACGCCGGCCTGTTGCCAGAGAGATTTTTCCCGTTTGTCCGTGCCGCTATCGTCACCGCGTGACACGAAAATCGCTTTTGCCTTGGCAATCTGAGCCAGCGCCGCCGAAGCTTGTTGCATTCCGCGAATGCCGGCCGGGTCTCGCGCCGGTCCGACGATGACGAATTCATTGTACATGACATCGAAGCGCTCAACCCCGAATCCATCGGCGACAAATTTTTCTTCCGACGGCTTGTGATGGACAAAGAGGATATCCGCATCGCCGTTCTGCGCCAGGCGGACCGCCTGCCCGGTGCCGACGGCCAGGACGCGTGCTTCGATACCGCTTGCCTTTTGGAAATTTGGCAACAGATCGTCGAACAGGCCGGAATTCTGTGTGGAACTTGTCGAGGCAATGATAATGAACGGTGTCTCGGCCTGGGCCGCCGGCGTCACCACAAGACCGGCGGCAATCAGAAATATTGCGGCGAACTTTAGCATCAAAATTTTGGTCTCCAGATCAGGGTGGCGTGAGCTCGCGGCGATGCCACCACAGCAGTTCGCCGCGCAGGAAGGCCTGGGCCAAATCATTTTTTGGGCCGGCGAAAAATTCTTCGGCGCCGGATTTTTCCAAAATTCGCCCGCGGTGCAAAAAAATCACCTCGTCGGCAAGCCGGCGTGCCTGGCTGAGATCGTGGGTGCACATGACGATCTTGGTGCCCTCATCGCGCATGGCCAGGATCACCTCTTCGATCACATGGGTCGCTGCCGGATCGATGCTGGCGGTGGGTTCGTCAAGGAACAGGACTTGCGGCCGGAGCGCCCAGGAACGGGCCAGCGCCAAGCGTTGTTGCTCGCCAAAAGAGAGCACGCGCGCCGGTGTTTTGGCGAAGCGATTGAGACCGGCGCGGCTCAGTGCCTCTTCGATCAGATCGTGGCGCAACCGTCTCGGCACCTTGCGCAAGGACAAGGCAAAATCGATATTGGCGCGCACCGAGCGGCGCAGCATCACCGGGCGCTGAAAGACCATCGCCTGAAAATGAGACGGATCGCGACCTTGGGCGCCGTGCCAATGGACGCTGCCGGAAGTGGGCGTTAAGAGGCCGTGGCAGAGACGCAGCAACAAACTCTTTCCGGCGCCATTGGGGCCAACCACAATGGTGATGTTATCGGCGTCAAGGGTACAGGAGACATCCTTGATCAGGCGGTGCTGGCCGGCTCGCAAGCTCACATCACGCAGTTCCAACGGCAAGATGGAGGGGGCGTCCGCATGTATCATAATGTCACCCCTTGCCGTTGGTTGCCGCGCAGGAAATACACCAACCCGTTCACCACAACTGACAGGACAACGAGAATAATGCCGAGGCCGAGCGCCAGCGCCAGATTGCCCTTGCTGACCTCGAGCGCAATGGAGGTCGTCATCACCCGTGTGACATGATCGATATTACCGCCGACGATCATCACCGCGCCGACCTCGGCGATCGCGCGGCCGAAACCGGCCAGCACCGCGGTCATTAAACTGAAGCGGCCGTCCCAGAGCAGCGCGCCGAGCGCGCGCAGCGGCGTCGTGCCGAGAGAGCGCAGTTGCTCTTCATATTCGAGCCACAGCGTCTCCATCACTTGGCGCGCCAGGGCGGCGATCAAGGGCGTGATCAGCAGGACCTGGGCGATGATCATGGCGGTCGGCGTGAACAGCAGGCCAAACACGCCGAACGGTCCGGCGCGCGATAGCAGCAGATAGACGATCAGGCCGATGACGACAGGCGGTAAGCCCATAAAGGCGTTCAGGATGATGACAAAAATCGTGCGCCCAGGAAAACGGTAGAGCGCCAGCGCCGCGCCGATGGGAAGGCCGATCACACAGGCGATCAATACCGCGCTGATGCTGACTTTGAGCGACAGCAGCACCACTTCCGACAGGTCGCGGTCGAGATGGACGACAAGCGCAAAGGCGGTCGATATGGCGGCGCCGAAATCGGTCATGGCGCTTTAGTAACATGGTTTATCAAGGGGTAGGCTTTGTTTGCACGAACGCCCGAGGGCGTGGTCTAGCCGCCGCCGCGCTGAAAACGAAGATCGATGCGGGCCATCTCCTTGACGGCGTCGTCATAGCCGGAGAGCGCGAAGCGAACAAAGGTAACCGGCATCACCACCGAGGCGACGCGCCGTTCTGATTCTTCGGAAAGCGTTATCTCCAATTTGCGCGGGCCATCTGTGATGGAGATCTTACCATCCCGCAAAGTGAAATCACTGTGCCCGACGGCACGGGCGAGCAGGCGGGTAAAATCGTAATGCGTAATCCCCATCTCTTTGTCAAAGATGACGGTCTCGCTCATGTAGTGTTGCCACCCGCAACCGGTGGCCAGGCGGCCAGAGCGTCCTTGTTCTTCAGCAAATGGCTTGCCCGCTGGCCGGGTGCGACGAAGACCCCGTTGACCAGCACCAAGTGACAATTCTCCGGCGGCACGTTGAGGCGCGCGAATATGGCTGCCGGGGTCGCGCCTTCATCGACATCCAATTCAATCGTATTGTTTTTCGTATCCGGCGGCAGATACTGCCCCAGCAAGGCGAATAGTTTAACCGTGATCTTCATGGCACGTTACGCGAACGCCGCTAGAGCTGGCTATGGGCGACGTAGGCTTCCATGACCTGGTTGGGGCTGGCGATCAGTTTGTCTTTCCAAGGCCCGAGCGGGGTCTGGTTCATGATCAGGCCGCGCATGACGCCGACATGTTCGGTCATGCCGATGCCGAGTGCGCCGATCAGTCGGTCGTCCTCGAACTGGAGGTTGAGATATTTGTAATTCTCATGGTCCGTGGCGCTGCCGCTGTCGCCGCCCTCGACGCCCTCCCATTTGCCGAATGAGCTCGAGATCAGGCCGGCGGTGGCGAGCACGTTCATGATCAAGCTGCCTTTGTAGACCGGGCTTTGGCCGAGCATGTTCAGCGCTGCGATACGGCCATGCTCGACGGCGGTCGGCTGGATAGCGTGCACCATGTAGCTGCCAGTCGAGAAGTCGGGGCCCTGGGCGACGTCGCCGGCGGCGTAGATGTTCTCCACATTGGTGGCGAGATTCGCATCGACCAGGATGCCGTCGTCGGTGGCAACGCCGCTGCCCTCCAGGAATTCCATGTTGGGCGCGACGCCGACCGCGAGGACGACCAGATGGGCGTTGATCTTGCGCCCGTCCTCGAGCACCACGTTCTTGTCGCCCGCGCCGTCGCTTGTCGTCTCGATGGCGCTGACCCGGCATGAGGTCAGCACTTCGACATTCTTGGTCTCGCACCAGCGCTTCAACATGCCGGAAGCGGTGTCGTCCATCATGCGCGACACCATGCGTTCTTCCATCTCGACGACGCTCAGGTTACCGGCCAGTTTCATCAACGATTCAAGAATGATGCAGCCGATAAAGCCGGCGCCGATCAGCACCACGTTGGCACCCTCCGTCGCCAGCTTGGCGATGGCGCGCGCATCCTCCAGGGTCCAGCAATTATGCACTCCGGCCAAATCCATGCCCGGCACCGGTAACTTCATGGGACGCGCGCCGGTGGCCACCAGCAGGCGGTCATAGGCGACTTTGTCGCCGCCCTCAAGGGTGAGGGCGTTATCGCCCGCGGCGATCGATTCGACCCGGCCATGGCTATATTGGATCGAGAGGTCGTCATAATGCCCGGCGTTCTTGCGTAAATAAGTGCCGCCCTCGTCGATGTTCTTTTCCAACAGATAGGGGATCGCCATGCGCGAATAGGGTGGTTCCGGCTCGCCGCCGATCATCTGGATTTCGGCGTTTGCATCGCCTTTGCGCAGGGTTTCCGCGGCGATAACACCGGCCGGCCCGGCACCAATGATGACGTGTTTCATAGCATTCCCCTCGGCTGATTTTTTGCTGTGGCCGCGACAGTCGTGTTCTCCGGCGGGGGCTTTGGTTATCCCTGCCGGAGAGCTCACAACATCCTGGTTACAATCCGACGGTCAGAGCGCGATGCGCTCCAGCGTTTCGTTCGACGGCACGCCCTCGGCGGTCCAGCCGCGCAGATCGTAATATTCCGGCAGCATCTCGCCGAGACCGTTGACCTTGCCTTCCGCCGGACCCGTCTTGGCCGCGTCCTTGAGGAGACGCGCCGGCAAGGTGTCGTCGGCGCCGGTAAAGCCGGCCTGCAGATTGTACATGCGTTCCAGGTTCCACACCCGCTCGCCGACCTCGACGAGACGCTCCGCCGTCCAGTCGCCCTCGCACGCCGCGTCGATCTGCGGCGCGATATCGTCGAGCGACCAGGCAAAGGTGGTGAACAGGCAAAGGCCCGAGCTGTCGACGGCGCCGGTCGCGTCCTGGAACGCCTTGACCAAGCCGGCCTTGCCCTCGGTCACGAGCGGGTCGGTTTTCTCCG
Source organism: Alphaproteobacteria bacterium (assembly GCA_029937205.1). Classification (GTDB taxonomy): domain Bacteria; phylum Pseudomonadota; class Alphaproteobacteria; order UBA828; family UBA828; genus PTKB01. The sequence continues at coordinate 1,664 of JAPYQV010000028.1, read as the reverse complement.
GCACGCCGAGGATCTCGGATGATACCGTGTAGCTCCTGAGATGACAGGCGCCTCGGTTCGACGTCGCATAGGTCAGCCCCATGCCCTGAATGCCGCGCGAATCATAGGCCGGGAACTCCTGGCCCTTGACCGACATAGAGAGCTCCGGCTTACCGTACTTGGCACACAGGCGTTTCGAGCCGAGACCAATCTCGGCGCCAAAGCCTTCGCCCTTGCCGGTCAATTCGGCCAGGTCCGTGAGCGCCTTGGCCGAGCCGAATTTGAGCTCGATGCCGCCCGTCTCCTTGTCGGTGATGTCGCCATTCTCGTACATCTCCATCGCCGCGCCGACCGTGGCGCCGAACGAGATCGGATCGAAGCCCTGCTCGTTACAGATGAAGTTGGCGAACGTCAGGGCATTGAGATCGTCCACACCGGTCGCCGCGCCGAGCGCCCACGCGGCCTCATATTCCAAACCGCCAGAGGCGATCTGATATTGCGGCCGCTCGGCCACCGTGTAGTGGCCGCGCTCGACCGTCGAGATGCGTCCGCAGCCAATCGTGCAACCAAAGCACGCCGCCGTGGTGAGGAGATTGGGTTTGCCGTCGCCCTCACGCGGCTCGGCCATCGCTTCGGCCGAGATACTGCTGGCCCCTTCGAACTGGATATCGCGGTGGTTGCGCGTCGGCAGCGCGCCGGTTTCATTGATCACGCTCATCAGCACCTGGGTGCCGAACGCCGGCAGCCCTTGGCCGGTGACCGGGTTTTCCGCGAGTATCGCCTTGCCGGCGGTGGTGGCGGCAAAGAACTTCTCCGCATCCTCGACTTGCACTCCGATGGAGCCGCGGATGGCAACCGCCTTCAAATTCTTCGAGCCCATCACCGCGCCGACGCCCGAGCGTCCCGCCGCGCGGTGCATGTCATTGACGATACCGGCAAATTTCACGCCCACTTCGCCGGAAATGCCGATCGAGGCGACACGCAGCAACGGGTCCTGATGTTTGGCCTTGATGCCTTCCTCGGTGTCCCAGCACGATGTGCCCCAAAATTCCGAGGCGTCGATCAACTCGGCCTGATCGTCCTGAACCATCAGATAAACCGGCTTCTCCGACTTGCCCTCGAAGATGATCATGTCATAGCCGGCATTCTTCATCTCGTTGCCGAAATAACCGCCCGAATTGGAGCACGCAATGGCGCCCGTCAGCGCGCCCTTGGTGATCACCGAGTAGCGTCCCGCCGTCGAGGCGCAGGTGCCGGTCAACGGTCCCGTCGCCATGATCATTTTGTTGTCCGGCGATAAGGGATCTACTTTCGGGTCGGTCTCCTCAACCAGATATTTGGTCGCCAAACCGCGCTGGCCCAAATACTTCTGCGCCCACTCCATGTTGAGCGGTTCGTTCGCGCAGGTTCCCTTTGTCAGGTTCACCCGCAATATGTTCCTTGCCCATGCCATGATCTATCTCCTTCTTACGCTTCGGCCTGCGCGCCGGAATCCGTCTTCGCCGCCCAATTGCGCATCTTGTCGAGGCCGGTCCAGTTGGCATCGACATAGGTAATCGCATCGGTCGGGCACGCCGTCGCACATTTCGGATCGCCGCCGCAGAGATCGCATTTGATCACCTTGCCGGTCGACGCATTGTAATTCACCGTGCCGAACGGGCAGGCGATGGTGCACACCTTGCAGC